>CAJAHZ010000136.1 GCA_903939665.1 uncultured Pseudomonadota bacterium
AACGCGCCGGTCGCGCTACCCGCACGCATCGAAGGCGATCCCGCGCCATTGCTCGCCGCAGGAATCAAGCCCGTTGCAACGCTACAGGAACTCGCACAGCAAGGCGTCATCGCCTCCGGCGACACCGAACGACCCGCTGCACTGATCGACCTCGTGACACCGGATGCAGCAACCGAATATTGGGTGGGATTCGAAAACTTCTACGTAATCACCCGCTACAACCGATCAAGCTTCTACGCGATGAGCGTATTCCAGTTGGCCGAAGCGGTACGTGAAGCACGCAACAGCAGCGTGATGGCGGAACGCTAGTGCCAGCAGTTGCTTCTATGGTGTTAAAGCAAATTGTCGCGTGTAACGCCGCCGCGCTTGATAATTCGGCGAAGCTGATCAAGCGCTTCAATCTGGATCTGGCGCACGCGCTCCCGCGTCAGATTCAGGTCGAGCGCAATATCCTCGAGCGTACACACATCGGCGACACCCAGGCCGTAGCGACGTTCGATGACCTGTCTTTGCTTGTCGGAAAGCTGACCAACCCACCGCTCCAGCAGATCACCGATCTCGCTTGATTGCAGCAACTCTTCGGGATCAAGCGCATTGTCGTCGGCAATAGCGTCAGCGATTGTCGAATTCGGGTCGATTTCAAGCGGTGCATCAAGCGAAGCAATATGCTCATTGAGTGCCATTACCCGGCGCACATCCTCGACGGGCCGATCAATCAGATGAGCGATCTGCTCAACACAGATTTCTCGCCCGTTGGCCGACTCCAGATGGCGAATGGCGCGCAGCACCATATTGATTTCCTTGACCACATGCACCGGCAGGCGAATCGTCCGTGACTGATTCATGATCGCGCGCTCAATGCTCTGACGGATCCACCAGGTCGCGTAAGTCGAAAAACGGAAACCGCGCTCAGGATCAAATTTTTCAATCGCGTGAATCAGGCCGAGATTACCCTCCTCGATCAGGTCGAGAAGAGGAATGCCGCGATTAAGGTAATGCTTTGCGATATTCACGACGAGCCGTAGGTTGTGCTCGATCATTTTCTGCCGCGCAGCAAATTCGCCAGCCCTTGCGCGGCGCGCCCAATCGACTTCTTCTGCCGGCGTAAATAACGGCTTGGCGCCAATCTCATTGAGATAGCGCTGCGTAACGTCGTTCAGTAACTCTACTTCGGAAGCCGGCGAAGGCGTCTCGACTTCCTCAACCGCCAACTCGGCAAGAGGGGCCTCATCAAGCGACTCCGGCTCCGGAATTTCGTCTTCCGCGAAATGGGAATCGGAGTCGTCAGACATGATCAGCGTTGCGGCAGATATTTAAGCGGATCGACTGGCTTGCCCTGCCGTCTGACCTCGAAGTGCAGTTTCACCTGATCAGCATCGGTGTTGCCCATTTCGGCAATTTTCTGGCCTTTGGTCACCACTTGGCCTTCCTTGACGACAACCTTGCTGTTATGGGCATAAACCGTCAGCCAGGCACTGCTGTGATTGATGACCACCATGTTGCCGTAACCGCGCAGCGCGCTGCTGACAAGAATGACTTTACCGCCACCCGCCGCAAGCACCGGGTCTCCCTGCTTGCCGGCAATATCAACGCCCTTGCTAACCCCTTCGCTGAAGCTGCCGATCATTTTGCCGTTGGCTGGCCAGATCCAGACAATCTCATCGCCCCCCGGCGCAGACTCGGTGGGCTTCACATCGGGCTTTGCTTCCGCTTTGCTGTCAGGCTTTGCAGCGGCAACCACTGCCGCTTCGACCGGTTTCTGCTGCCCTTGTGCTTGTGCGAGCGCCTGATCCGAGTAAGGTTCTTTCCCGGCTTTCGGCTCGCGCTTGAAAGTATCGCTATTGCCATCCAGCGAGCGTTTCTCTACCGACGGCGCGGTCACCACCGGTTTGGCCACTGCAGTATCCGTGCCGGTCGCCGAGCCCGGCGCTTTGACGCGCAGCGACTGACCAATCTGTATGCGATTCAAATTTTCAATATTGTTCCAGGCCGCCAGTTCCTTGTAGTCAAGCCCGTGATCAAGCGCAATGCTGTAAAGCGTGTCGCCCTTCTTGACAGTGTAGATATCCCTGCCCGGAATCGTGGCGGCAACTGCCGCAGCAGGTTGCCCGCCGCGTTCAACGACCGGTGCCGGAGATTTGCTGGCGCAACCGCCAAGAACTAGCAACGCAAGGAATGCGCAAGCTGTTCCCCAGCGGACAAAGATACATTGATCCTTCATTCGACTCCCGAAAGCAGCGGAACAAAACGCACACTATCCAAACGAGACTCCACAAACCCCTCGGCCCGACGTTCAATCAAAGCCAGATATTGCTCGCTCGTTCCCAATGGCAATATCATTCTGCCACCAAGCGCAAGTTGCTGCAAAAGTGCTGGCGGGACACGCGACGCGGCAGCGGCAACGATAATCGTATCAAATGGCGCCGCCTCAGGCAGCCCGAACTGACCGTCAGCATACTTCAAGCGCACGTTGAACTGCTGGATTGCCCGCAGATTGAGCTTGGCTTTAGCCAGTAGCGGTTCGATGCGCTCAAGCGCATAGACTTCGTCCGTCAACTGCGCCAAAACGGCCGCCTGATAGCCACAGCCCGCGCCGATCTCCAGCGTCTTGCCGAGTTCGCGACCAGCACGCAACACTTCGATCATGCGCGCCACGATGAATGGCTGCGAGATAGTCTGCTGGTGGCCAAGCGGCAATGCCGTGTCTTCGTAGGCGCGTGAAGCCAACGCCTCTTCGACGAACACATGGCGTGGCACGGCAGCAATGGCGGCAAGCACCTGTTCGTCGCGGATGCCTTGATCTCGCAAGCGCTCGATCATGCGCGTGCGCGTGCGCTGCGAGGTCATACCGATGCCTGGAACGCCTCGACTCATTGCGCCAGCCAGTGGCGCACCAGTGAAAGCTGCGCGTTGTGGGTCAAATCGATCTGCAGCGGCGTGATCGATACCTGATTATTGCGTACTGCATGAAAATCGGTGCCTTCGCCGGCATCCTGCGCCTCGCCAGCCGCGCCGACCCAGAAGACGGTTTCATTGCGTGGCGTCAAGGTTCGCACCACCGGCTCGGCTTTGTGTCGCTTGCCAAGACGGGTCACCACGGTACCGCGCAGTTGCTCATAGGGCACATCAGGGACATTGACATTGAGCAGCACAGGTTCGCGGACGGCCTGGCGCTGCAGCAGCTCGACCAGCTCGCGAGCAACCCGCGCAGCAGTCGCAAAATTCTCGCCTGTTTTACTGCAGAGAGAAACGGCAATCGACGGCACGCCGAGCAGAAAACCCTCGGTGGCTGCCGCAACGGTTCCGGAATAGATGGTGTCATCGCCCATGTTGGCGCCGTGATTGATCCCGGAAACAACCATATCAGGCAATTCATCAAGCATGCCGGTAACCGCCAGATGAACGCAGTCGGTCGGCGTGCCATTGACGTAGTAGAACCCGCTCGCGGTGCGTTTGAGCGAAAGCGGACGATCAAGCGTCAGGGAATTGCTTGCGCCGCTTCGATCGCGCTCGGGGGCAACCACGGTAATATCGGCCACTTCGGCAAGCGCGCGCGCCAGATGATCAATCCCGGGAGCAAAGTAGCCGTCGTCGTTACTAAGCAGAATCCGCATAAAAATCCACGAAAATCGGAAAATGAATACAAAAAAGCCGGCAATCTGCCGGCTTTCTTATAATGGTCGGGGCGGCGGGATTCGAACTCGCGACCCCTTGCACCCCATGCAAGTGCGCTA
>CAJAHZ010000137.1 GCA_903939665.1 uncultured Pseudomonadota bacterium
GAAGCTGTGTTTCGTTCATGTTGATCACCATCCTCGGATGATCAACCCACGCTTCAATTCAACCCCGGTTTCTTCGCTTCAGGCTCATTCCTGCTTAGAAATACAGCCTTCGTTCAGGCTCAAACCTCATTGGACAAGGCTGACGGAGCCAATTTCCTCGCACATGCGTTAACCTGAGCACGCCCCGTATACGGAGGAGTAGGTTTGAAAGAAGATTGTTTTTGATCTTCTCCCATACTCTCCTATAGTCCTGCGGGGCCCTACAAAAAATGTCCGACACAGAAATTGACTGTCGCGTGCCGGTAATCACGAAATGTGCCGCGTGGGTGAAAACGTGGGTAGCAATAAACAAAAAACCCGCAAAGCCTTTGGCCGTGCGGGTTTCCGTTAATATACTGGCGGAAGCTCAGGGATTCGAACCCTGGATACCTTGCGGTATGCTGGTTTTCAAGACCAGTGCAATCGACCACTCTGCCAAGCTTCCTGCATCCCTTATCAAAACCATGCCGCCTGCTTGCTTCGGCAATGATTTTTTAGCGACGCGAATGATACCATAGGCGCCAAAGCGGATGCCGGTGCGCGATAGCTTGAAACTTTTTAACCGGATAGCTACTCTTACGTTCGTATTTGCATGTCCACAACAGGAGGATGACTCAATGCAACCGCAGTTTCAGATAACAGGTCAGGCGACGCAGGAAATGTCGCTGCAGCACAACAAGGTTTTGCGCAGCACTTACATGCTGCTTGCCTTGTCGATGGTTCCGACCGTGATGGGTGCACTGCTTGGCGTGCAGATGAAGTTTTCTTTCTTCGCCGGCAGCCCGATGATTTCCTTCCTGGTTTTCCTCGGCATCGCCTTCGGCTTCATGTGGGGTATCGAGCGTACGAAAAACAGCGGCATGGGCGTCGTACTGCTGCTCGGTTTCACCTTCTTCATGGGTTTGATGCTCTCGCGCATTCTGCAAGTGGCGCTTGGCTTCGCCAACGGTAGTTCGCTGATCGCCATGGCGGCTGGTGGGACCGGGGCAATCTTCTTCACCTTGGCGGGTGTTGCCACCGTGACGAAAAAGGATTTCAGCTTCCTCGGCAACTTCCTGTTTGTCGGCATGGTCGTTGTCCTGCTGGCGGCGCTGGCAAATGCTTTCTTCCAGATTCCGGTGCTTTCGCTGGTCATCTCGGCGGTCGCGGTGCTGATTTTTTCAGCCTATATCCTTTATGACATCAGCCGGATCGTGAATGGCGGCGAGGATAACTACATCACGGCAACGTTGGCCGTTTATCTGGATGTGTATAACGTATTCGTCAGCTTGCTGAATCTGCTGATGGCGTTCAGCGGCGAGCGGGATTGATCGTTCGCTTGCGCAATGAAAAAGGCGGCCAAGGCCGCCTTTTTCATTGGTTGCCGGGTTGTGCTTAGCCGAGAAACTCCGGGCCTTGAACGAACAGCTTGCCAAAGCGACCGGGAACTTCGGTAAAAACGACTTCGTGACGCGGCAGGTTTTTTAGTTCCAGCGCTGCATGGATGTCCCGCGTGGCCACCAGTTCAAATCCCTGCGCCTTCCATCCAGCAAGCAGTTGGTCGAGTATCGCAATGCGTTTCATGCCTTCGAGTTCGGCGTGCAGGGTGAATATCTGATCGGTGCTGGCGCTTGCCGTGAGTTGTAGCAGGTGTTCTGCAACGTTATCAGCGGTCAGTCCATCGAGGCCGATCAGTTCGTCGAGCGTCGGTAGCGTGGCCGGCAGTTGGGGGCAGGCGACAATTTCGCCGTCGATCACCGGAATGAAGGGGAAGTCGCCGCGCCCGTCGCAACTGTAGGTAAAGCCGATTCGCTGCGTCAGTCGTAGCGCGTGGCGGTTCATCTGCCAGTCGGCTGCCCCGTGCACCCGGGGTTTTTCGCCAAAAATTTCCTCGAAGCGTTGGCAGGCTTTGCCCATCTCTGCTTCAACCCAGGCATTGTCAGCCGTTGCGATGACTTCCTGCCAGCCTGCGTGGTCCCAGCAATGAATACCCACCTCAAAGCCTGCATCACGGACGCCGCGCAGTATCTCGGCGCAGCGCTTGCCGATATCCGGTCCCGGCAGCAGCGTGCCGTACATCAGCGTAAGGAGGCCGTAGTGTTCGATGATGGAGGTGCGTTTTGCTTTCTTTGTGAAACTTGGCCGGAAGGCACGTTTGATGGCGCGCCCCGTGCGATCCGGGCCGAGTGAGAAAAGAAAAGTCGCCTGCGCCTGGTGTTTTCGCAAGACTTCAACCAGCGCAGGAACGCCGCGCAAGGTGCCGCGATAGGTGTCAACGTCGATTTTTAGTGCAAGGCGTTTCATGGGCAAGGGCGATCGGTAAGGCACGGTGGAGGGCGTAGAAGGCAACGCTGGCGCTCTTTGTTTGAGGTCAGGCAAGGAGTAACGCAGCCGCTACCTTGCGCCCCTCGCTGAGCAGAATGTTGTAGGTGCGACAGGCGGCCTGCAGATCCATGACCTCAAGGCCTTTTTGCGCCTGAACCAGTGGCTGCATCAGCTCCGGGCGCGGAAAGCGCAACTGTTTTCCCGTACCAAAAAGAATGATCTCGGCGTCAAGGCCTGCCAGAAATTCGAAGTCGGCGACGGTCAGCGAGTTAAAATCCGCCTTGGTCCATTCCGCGATCAGGCGCTCGGGCAGTACGGTGACGTTGTGATTGTGACGGATGCCGTTGACGCTGACATAGCCTTCGCCGTAAGCGGTAAAGGTATTCAGGCCGTCGGTTTGGGCTAGCTGCAGTTTCATGAAAATTGCGGTGCACAAAACGATAAAGTACGATTATAGCTTTTTTGCTCATCGCAATTCTCGGGCAACTGCATGTGCGCGTGCTACAACTGCCCCGCAGTTCCGATTATTGAGTGAGTTGACTGACCCCGAGCCAAGGCCATGAGAGAATTTTCGCGCATCAAGCGTTTGCCGCCCTACGTTTTCAACATTACTGGTGAGTTGAAGATGGCTGCACGCCGTCGTGGCGAAGATATCATCGACATGAGCATGGGCAACCCGGACGGCAAGACGCCGCAGCACATCACCGACAAGCTGGTGGAGGCGGCGCTACGCGAGAATACGCACGGCTATTCTGTTTCCAAGGGTATTTTGCGTCTGCGCAAGGCGATTTGCGACTGGTACCAACGCCGCTACGACGTTAGCTTTGACCCGGAAACCGAGGCTGTAGTGACGATTGGCTCAAAGGAAGGTCTGGCGCACCTGATGCTCGCTACGCTTGATCGCGGCGATACCGTGCTGGTGCCGAATCCTTCGTATCCGATCCATATTTACGGTGCGATCATCGCCGGCGCGGAAATCCGCTCAGTGCGCATGACGCCGGACGTGGATTTTTTCGACGAGTTGCAGCGTGCCATCCGCGAATGCACGCCGAAGCCGAAAATGATGATTCTCGGCTTTCCGAGCAACCCGACAGCGATGTGTGTCGAGCTCGATTTTTTTGAGCGCGTCGTGGCACTGGCCAAGCAGCATGACATTCTGGTGGTGCACGATCTGGCCTACGCTGACATCGTATTCGATGGCGCATTTATCAACAATCAGGCGCCGTCGATCATGCAGGTGCCGGGGGCGCGCGATGTCGCGGTCGAGTTCTTCACCATGTCGAAGAGCTACAACATGGCCGGCTGGCGGGTCGGTTACATGGTCGGCAACAAGGATTTGTGCAACGCACTGGCGCGCATCAAGAGCTATCATGATTACGGTACCTTTACGCCGATCCAGATTGCCTCCGTTATTGCACTTGATGGTCCGCAGGACTGTGTCGAGGAGGTTCGGCAGTTGTACCAGAGCCGTCGCAACGTGCTGACCAAAGGCTTGCATGAGGCAGGGTGGATGGTCGATGTGCCGAAGGCGTCGATGTATATCTGGGCGAAGATCCCCGAGGTTTATCGGAAGATGGGTTCGCTTGAATTCGCCAAGAAGCTGCTCGCCGAGGCCAAGGTGGCTGTATCGCCCGGTGTTGGTTTCGGCGAATATGGCGACGATCATGTACGCTTCGCCCTGATCGAGAACGAGGAACGCACGCGTCAGGCGGTCCGTGGCATAAAAGACATGTTCAGAAAAGACGGTTTGCTGTAAAGCGGCTGACAATGAAAAACCCAATGAAACCCATACTTAAGTCAAAGAAACTCGCCAACGTCTGCTATGACATTCGCGGCCCCGTGCTGCAGAAGGCCAAGCAGATGGAGGATGAAGGCCATAAGATCATCAAGCTGAACATCGGCAACCTTGCCTCGTTCGGCTTTGACGCGCCGGAAGAGATCCAGCTCGACATGATCCGAAATCTGCCCAATGCCGCAGGCTACTCGGATTCGAAAGGGATTTTCGCCGCGCGCAAGGCGATCATGCATTACACGCAACAAAAGCACATCAAGGGCGTGACGCTCGAAGACATCTATCTTGGCAACGGTGTTTCCGAACTGATCGTGATGGCGATGAACGCGCTGCTCAACGAGGGCGATGAAGTCCTTGTGCCGGCGCCTGATTATCCGCTGTGGACGGCGGCTGTGAGCCTGTCCAGCGGCACGCCACGCCACTATCTGTGTGATGAAGCAAGCGGCTGGCTGCCGGATATGGCGGATATTCGCGCGAAGATCACATCGAATACACGCGCCATCGTCATCATCAATCCGAACAACCCGACCGGTGCGCTCTACCCGGACAGCGTGCTGAGCGAGATCGTCGCCATTGCCCGTGAACATGATCTGATCATCTACGCGGACGAGGTCTACGACAAGGTGCTGTATGACGGCGCGACGCATACAGCGATCGCTTCGTTGTCGGAAGATGTGCTGACCATTACCTTCAACGGCCTGTCGAAGAACTATCGCTCCTGCGGCTATCGCGCCGGCTGGATGGTGGTGTCGGGCGACAAGCGCGAGGCCGGCGATTATATTGAAGGCCTGACGATGCTTGCGTCGATGCGCCTGTGCGCCAACGTGCCGGGGCAGTACGCCATCCAGACCGCGCTCGGCGGTTATCAGAGCATCGATGATCTGGTCGCCGAGGGAGGGCGCATGTGCCGTCAGCGCGATCTGGCGCATGCGTTGATTACGGAGATTCCCGGCGTCAGTTGCGTCAAGCCGAAAGCGACCTTGTACATGTTCCCGCGGCTTGATCCGAAGATTTATCCGATCGAAAATGATCAGGATTTCATCGCTGAACTGCTCGACGAGGAGCGCGTTTTGCTGGTCCAGGGAACCGGCTTCAATTGGCCGAGTCCAGATCACTTCCGTCTCGTTTTCCTGCCGCATGAAGACGACTTGCGTGAAGCGATCGGTCGCATCGCACGCTTCCTCGAAGGTTATCGCAAGCGGCACGGCACCTGATTCCAGCGTAGCACCCGATACACTTTTTATTCCAATTCAACACTTAGCAAAGAGCACTCTATGAAACCGATCAACGTAGGACTTCTTGGCATCGGCACCGTCGGTGGCGGCACTTTTACCGTTCTCAAACGCAACGCAGAAGAAATTGCGCGTCGCGCCGGCCGCCCGATCCAGATTGTCGTCGTTGCCGACAAGAACACCGAGTTGGCGAAGCAGGTCACCGGTGGCGCTTGCCGGATCACCGACGATGCATTCGCTGTGGTCAATGATCCGGAAGTCGACATCGTTGTCGAGCTGATCGGCGGCTATGGCGTGGCCAAGGAACTGGTGCTCAAGGCCATCGAAAACGGCAAGCACGTTGTCACCGCCAACAAGGCCTTGCTTGCCACGCATGGCAACGAGATTTTCGCAGCGGCGCAGAAGAAGGGCGTGATGGTTGCCTTCGAGGCGGCGGTGGCCGGGGGCATCCCGATCATCAAGGCACTGCGCGAAGGCCTGACCGCCAACCGCATCGAGTGGATCGCCGGCATCATCAACGGAACGACCAACTTCATCCTCTCCGAGATGCGCGACAAGGGCCTGTCCTTCGAGACCGTGCTCAAGGAAGCGCAGCGCCTCGGTTATGCCGAAGCCGATCCGACTTTCGACGTCGAGGGCGTGGACGCCGCGCACAAGCTGACCATCATGAGCGCCATCGCCTTCGGCAATTCGATGAGCTTCGACAAGGCGCACATCGAAGGCATCAGCAAGCTCGATGCCGCCGATATCAAGTACGCCGAGCAGCTCGGTTACCGCATCAAGCTGCTTGGCATCACCAAGCGCACGCCTGAAGGCGTCGAACTGCGCGTGCATCCGACGCTGATCCCGGCCAAGCGCCTGATCGCCAACGTGGAAGGCGCAATGAATGCCGTGCTGGTCAAGGGCGACGCCGTCGGGCCGACGCTTTATTACGGCAAGGGTGCCGGTGCCGAGCCGACCGCTTCGTCGGTCATTGCCGATCTGGTCGACGTGACGCGCATGCATACCGCCGACCCCGAGCATCGCGTGCCGCATCTGGCCTTCCAGCCGAATGCGATGGTCGATCTGACCATTCTGCCTTTGTCCGAGATCATCACCAGTTACTACCTGCGTTTGCGCGTTGAAGACAAACCGGGTGTATTGGCCGATATCACGCGCATCCTTGCCGACCAGCAGATTTCGATCGACGCGATGATCCAGCGCGAGCCGGGCGAGGGCGAGGAGCAGACCGACATCATCATGCTGACGCACCAGACGCGCGAAAAGAACGTCGACGCGGCAATCAGCAAGATCGAAGCGCTGGCTGCGGTCAAGGGCAAGCTGACACGCTTGCGTCTGGAAGAACTGCTGTGAAGCGTCTGCGCCGTACCCTTGTCGTCGTCTCGCTGGCGCTGCTCGCAGCGTGCGAGTCGACGAGCACGCATCTTTTTACCTATGCGGCGCAGGGAACGGTGATTCAGGCGGATCGTCTGGTCAGCCAGTTTTTTAGCGGGAGCCGCGAAGCGCTCCCCTATGGCGGCCCGAATATTGATGCCCCTTTGCTGCGCATGCACGAACGTTTTCCGGAGCTCAGGACGCAGCTTGACCGGGGCACACTGGGCCTGACCGAGGATGGCGATGTCGCCATTCGCGAAGCCGGTAGCGCGACGCCCGAACTGAAGAAGCTGCTTCGTGACGAGAATCGCGACCGTGCCGTCCTTTATACCGGAATGGCCGCTGCCGTTGGTCACGGTGGCGATACGCTGAGTCAATGGCTGTCTTATGTCGATGCCTCTTTCGGTGCCGAATGGCAGAAACAGGCCCCGAGCGGCTGGTGGCTGCGTAATGCGCAGGGTGAATGGCGGCGCAAGTAACCGACAGACATTTTGGCAGATTCCCCTGAAAAATTTGAGGGTATCTGCCATTTACATCAAAGACATAGCTGGGAAAGCAGTGGAATATTGCGATTTTCCCTCACCATGAATAAAAGGAGTTTCTCATGCATGCTTGCGACCAGCCCACACAGGAAGCCCTCTACCCGTTTGATGCGCGCGGCATTGCCAAGCGTTTCCGCCACGCGGCAATTTTCGGCGCGCTGGATGCGCTGATGCCCGGCGAGACGATGCGCTTCTGCAACGACCACGACCCGCTGCCGCTGCTCGCGCAATTGCAGGCGCGTTACGGTGCGGCGATTGAAATCAACTACGTTCAGCGCGAATATGGCGCCATCGTGATTGATTTTGCCAAGAAGGGCTAAAACAGCTCGGGTAACGGCATGCTGATCTATCTGGGTCTGTCTGCCGTTACTGCTTTTCTTGCAGCATCAGCGCTTTTGTATTTTGGTACGCCGTCGTTCCTGGCGGCTGCCCATCTCGTTTTTGCCGTCGGCATCCTGCCGCTGATATTCGGCGTAATTACCCATTTCGTACCTGTCCTGACGCGTAGCGGTCCGGCGCATCGAGGCGTCCTGTGGTTGCCGCTGCTGCTTCAATTGGCGGGGTTGTCGGCATTCTTCTGTTTTTATGGTGCGGCGGGCGCTTGGGCCTTGTACGCTGCGGCCTGCTGTGCCCTGCTGCTTGCCCTGGTCTTTGCTGGCTGGCTGGTGTTGCGAGCGCTGCGTACGCTTGGCAAGCCGCATCCGGGCTGGCGCTGGTATCTCGCCGCAATCGCCTGTCTGTCGGTATCCCTGCTGCTGGTTCCGGTCATGGCCTTGTGGCCCGCCGCACATCAGGCATTGCGCCTGCTTCACCTGCACCTGAATACCCTCGGTTTCGTCGGCCTGACGGCGATTGGCACCTTGCAGGTTCTGCTGCCGACGGTATTGAGCGGGCCCGACGCCGAGGCGGCAGCGCGTCTGCGCCGTGATCTGCCGTTTGCGGCTGGTGGCGTCCTGGCCGTGGCTCTCGGTTCGGCGTTCTGGCTGCCGCTGGCGCTGCTCGGCGCCGTTTTGTTGCTGACGGTCACTTTGCGCCTGGGGGTTTCCTGGTGGCGTCGCTATGGCTTCAGCAAGATCGCCAGTGACGGCGCTTCGGCGGCGTTGGCGGCGGCGTTGTCCGGCTTCCTGCTGCTTATCCTGCTGGGTGTTTTTCATGCATTTCCTGTGCTCGACGGGCGGCAGGCGGTGCCGGCGTTCGTCGCTGCCTTCCTGTTACCGCTGGTGACCGGCGCGCTGTCGCAACTGCTACCGGTCTGGCACCACCCCGGGCGGCGTACCGAGGCGCGTGACGACATGCGCGCGGCGCTGGTTAGCGGTGGGGTTTTGCGTTCGGTTTTGTTCCTTGCCGGCGGCCTCACGCTGGCGGCGGGATATCACCAGGGACTCTGGTTGGCGGCAGCGGGGATGCTTTCCTTCCTCTTCGGCGTGCTGCGTTCGTTTTCGCCTTGGGCGAAAATAAAAAAATAACACAAAAACAAGTGCTTGAAGATTTGTTCTGGATTTCTTCTCAAGATTTTCAGCGGCTAACCGTTTGTGATGCATAAGCACTCGAATCTGGTGCGTCAGACGGAGCATTTCTATGTTTAACCGCGATCGATCATTACCCGTTCATTCGACCCGGCCCGGCTCGCGCCGCTGGCAGCGCCGCAATTCCCTGTCACTCATTACGCCACAGGCGCCGGCATGTGCCGGTTCGCTCAAGCCGCAGGGCACGCTCGGCTTGCCGCAGGCGGTCGTGCGTGAAGCGGGCATGCTTGAACTCGTGTTTGCGCAGATGCGGATCGCCGAACTTGAAAAATCGCTTGCCGAGGCCCGCAACGCCGCGATTACCGACCCGCTCACCGGCGCGTTCAACCGGCGCGGTTTCTACGATATGTTTGAACGTGAATTGGCCCGTTCGCTGCGCACCGGTTCCGGGCTGGCCCTGGCGTTGATCGACCTTGATAATTTCAAGCACCTGAATGACGCCTTGGGGCATCAGGCGGGTGATGACGCACTGGTTCATCTGGTGAATGTTTTGCGGAGCGCGATGCGACCGTCCGATGTGCTTTGCCGTTTTGGCGGCGAGGAATTCATCCTCCTTCTTCCGGATACTTCGCTGGCGGATGCGGAGTCGGCGATTTCCCGTTTCCGGCAGGAGTTTGCCGCTCAGCCGCTGCCCGGCCACGATTACTCGCTTAGCTTCAGCGCCGGGGTGGTTATTCAAACACCGACCGAAACACTGGATGCCCTGATCGGGCGCGCCGATACGGCGACCTACGCGGCCAAGCGCGCCGGCAAGAACTGCGTGATCGCTGCCTGATCCTCGTTGTGAAGGAAGACGTCCCGGCACGCGGTAGCCTGCTCGGGGCGTGGTAAACTGCCGGCTTTCCAAAAAAACCTGCTGCCACCCCATGCGCTACCTCTCGACTCGCGGCGATTCCCGGAATCCGTCGTCAAAAACCTTTACCGAAATCCTGCTCGGAGGCCTCGCGCCCGATGGCGGTCTTTATCTGCCGGAAACCTATCCGCAGGTGTCGCGCGCCGAACTCGATCAGTGGCGCGGCTTGTCGTACGCCGATCTGGCCTACGCGGTGCTGTCGAAATATATCGACGATATTCCGCCGGCGGACTTGAAGGCGCTGGTCGACAAGACCTACACCGCCGAGGTGTATTGCAACGCTCGAATTGGTGATGACGCATGCGACATCACCCCGTTGCGCTGGCTTGAACCGGGGCTGGGGATTCTGGAGTTGTCCAACGGGCCGACGCTGGCCTTCAAGGACATGGCCATGCAATTGCTCGGCAACCTCTTCGAGTACGTTCTGGAGAAGAAGGGCGAGCAGATCAACATTCTTGGCGCGACATCCGGCGATACCGGTTCGGCGGCTGAATACGCCATGCGCGGCAAGCATGGCGTGCGGGTTTTCATGCTTTCACCGCATGGCCGGATGAGCGCCTTCCAGCGTGCGCAGATGTATTCTCTGCAGGACGAAAATATCTACAACATTGCCGTGCGCGGCATGTTCGACGACGCACAGGATATCGTCAAGGCCGTTTCGAACGACCACGCGTTCAAGGCAAAATACAAGATCGGTGCGGTCAATTCGATCAATTGGGCGCGCGTTGTGGCGCAGATCGTTTATTACTTCAAGGGCTACTTCGCCGCCACCCAGTCTAACGACGAACAGGTCGCCTTTGCCGTGCCTTCAGGCAACTTTGGCAACATCTGCGCCGGCCACATCGCGCGCATGATGGGCCTGCCGATTGGCAAACTGGTGATGGCGACCAACGAGAACGATGTGCTTGACGAGTTCTTTCGCACCGGGGTTTACCGCCCGCGTGGCACTGCCGAAACACACGCTACCTCCAGTCCTTCGATGGATATCTCCAAGGCCTCCAACTTCGAGCGTTTTGTTTTCGATCTCGTCGGGCGTGATCCGTCGGTGGTTCGTGAACTGTGGGCGAAGGTCGATGCGGGGGGCAGCTTTGATCTTTCCGCTACGCCTTTCTTTGCCGCGCTGCCGCAGTTCGGTTTCGTTTCAGGCAAGAGCACGCACGCTGACCGTCTGGCAACGATACGCACCGCCTACGAAAAATATGGCGTCATGGTTGATACGCATACGGCGGATGGCCTCAAGGTTGCGCTTGAGTTGCGTAGCGTCGGGATGCCGATGGTCGTCCTTGAAACCGCCTTGCCGGCCAAGTTCGAGGAAACGATTGTTGAGGCGCTGGGGCGCACACCGGAGCGTCCGGCCGGTCTGCAGGGCATCGAGAATCTGCCGCAGCGGGTCGAGGTGATGGATGTCAGCGTCGATGCGGTGAAGCAGTTCATCGAGAGGCATGTCAACGCCTGATTCCTGCACGCTCCCTGGACGTGAAAAAGGCACCGCGAGGTGCCTTTTTTTGGCAGTAAGCTGCCTGATGCTAAAGGTAAATCACCGCCGGAAAAACAGCTGCAGCAAGCACCAGCACCAGCCATTCCACATTGTGCCGCGCGAGGAAACCGGTGAAATGCAGGACCAGTACGGTGATGGCGATCACGTAAAACAGCGCAAACAGCATGGGATGTCCCCTTTCTTTGTCGTGTCGACCCTGCTGGCCGACCGTATCGTTATAACTTTTAGCCGATTATAACGGCATCGTGCGCCGCATTTGAGACAAATTTTTCATGTTTCAGCCTGCTGCAATCCCGCTTTCCTGAAAACGCATCGAAAGATCGAGTGCGCGCACATCCTTGGTCAGGCCGCCGACCGAGATGCGGTCAACGCCGGTTTCGGCAATGCCGCGCAGGGTATCGATATTGACGTTGCCCGATGCCTCAAGGATGGCGCGGCCTGCGGCAATAGCCACCGCTTCGCGCATCTGGTCTGGCGTCATGTTATCGAGCAGGATCATTTTTGCGCCGGCCGCGAGTGCCTCGCGCAGCTCGGCCAGGGTTTCGACCTCGACCTGGACAAATTGGCAGCGACCGCCAGCACTCTCGGCGATTTTTCCAGCCGCAGCCAGCGCTGCGCTGATCCCGCCAGCCGCCACGATGTGGTTCTCCTTGATCAGAATGCCGTCGTAAAGGCCGAGGCGGTGGTTGCCGCCGCCGCCGCACTTGACCGCGTATTTCTGCGCCAGGCGCAGGCCGGGGATTGTCTTGCGCGTATCGACGACCTGCGCCCGCGTGCCGGACACGGCATCGGCGTATTGCGCCGCCTTGGTCGCCACGCCCGAGAGCAACTGCAGGAAGTTGAGCGCGCTGCGCTCGCCGGTGAGCAGCGATCTTGCGGGGCCTTCGAGTTCGCAGAGTACCTGCCCAGGCGAGACGCGCTCGCCGTCGGCTGCTTTCCAGAGAAGCGTGATGCCCGGATCGATCCGCTTGAAGCAGCGCTCGAACCATGCGGTGCCGCACAAAACGGCGCTCTCGCGCGAGATGACCGTGGCGCGAGCCAGGCTGCTGGCGGGAACCAGTTGTGCTGTCAGATCGCCTGTGTCGATGTCTTCGGCCAGTGCGACCGCAACGTTGCGCTCGATTTCGGCGTCGAGCGAGACTGCAAAATTCATGACTATTCCGATGCCTTTTAGGTGAGAGGGCAAAATTTTATCATTGCGGACGCTGGCGGCGCGTGCGTAGGGCGAGGCTGAGGCCGGAGGCGCCGATGATCAGCATGCCGACGATGGCGAGAAAATCCGGTAACTGTGCAAACACCCACCAGCCGAGCAGCGTTGCCCAGATCAGCTGGACGTAGAGCAGCGGCGACAGCGTTGAGGCCGGCGCTTCGCGGAAGGCGCGGATCAGCAGGAAGTGGCCGATGCCTCCGTACAGCCCGAGCGAGACAATCAGCAGGCTTTGCGTCAGCGTTGGCATCTGACCATCCCAGTAGGCCGGTAGCGCCAGCGACATCGACGCGGTGCCGACCAGCGCGGTGTAGAAGAGCAGGCGCGTTGGATGCTCGGTGGTCGCCAGTTTGCGCGTGAGTATCTGGTAAATGGCGTAGCAGAGCGCCGCGCCGAGCGCGTAGGCGACGCCCGGGCCAGCCATTGCGCCGCCGGGTCGCGCGATGAGCAGCACGCCGGCAAATCCCGCCCCGGTCGCCAGCCAGGTGCGCGGGGGCACTTTTTCAGCAAGCAAGGGGCCGGCCAGTAGCGCGACGAGCAGCGGCGTGACGAAAACCAGCGCGGTGGTTTCGGCGAGCGGCAGCGTCTTGAGCGCCAGTTGGGCGAGCAGCGTCACGCCGACCAGCATCAGCGCACGAAAACTCATCAGCCAGGGGCGGCGTGTGGCGATGATTTCACGTCCCAGGCCGGGTGCCATGAAGAGCAGCATGATGACGAAATGGACGAGGTAGCGTGCCCAGACGAGCAAGGGCACCGCAAAAAAAGCGTTCATGTATTTTGCCGTTGCGTCGAGCGCGGCGAACAGGAGGAGTGCGGCGAGAAAGAGGAAAATGCCGCGCAGCGGGTGTTGCGGCCTATCGATCACCATTGATCCAGCGGTTGAAGCAGGCCCGTGCGCTGTCGATCAGTTCGCCCGCGCTCAGCCCGACCGGGCCGATGCCACCTGCTACCAGTTCGTCAGCCGCCGTGCCGTGCAGGTGCACCGCGGCAAGCAGCGCCTCGTGTGCCGGCCAGCCTTGGGCGAGGAGGGCGGTAATGAAGCCGGTGAGCACGTCGCCGGTGCCGGCCGAAGCCAGGCCGGGGTTGCCCGTGGTGTTCACGAACCAACGACCGTCCGGCGTGGCGACGATCGTGCCGCAGCCCTTGAGCGCGACGTGGGCGCGGTAGCGGCTGGCCATTTCGCAGGCGGCGGCGATGCGGTCGGACTGGACGTCGGCGGTGTCGCGACCAAGCAGGCGGGCGGCTTCGGTCGGATGCGGCGTGAGCAGGGTTGCGGCGCTGCGCGAGGCCAGCGCTACCTGCAGATTGCCTTCTGCCGCGACGAGGTTGAGCGCGTCGGCGTCGAGCACCAGCGGCAGGTCAAGCGCGCAGGCTTGTTCGAGGAGGGCGGTCGCCTGATGGCTGTTGCCCATGCCTGGGCCACAGGCGAGCGCGGTCAGCTGGGCGGCAAAGAGCGCATCCGGTCGGCGCAGCATCAGTTCCGGCTGCATCGGGTCGAAAGCGCAGGCCTGCGGATCGAGCAGGCCGATGTAAACGCGACCGCTGCCCAGTTTGAGGGCAGCACGTCCGGCGAGAAATGCCGCACCGACCATGCTGCTTGCGCCGCCGAGGATGCCGGTGTTGCCGTTGCTCCCCTTGTGGCTGTTGCGCGCACGTGGCTGCAAGTGCGCGGCAAAGAGGTCGCGAGCGATCGTCATGCCGCCGGGCGCGGCGAGTCTTGCGGCGTCAAGGGCGAGCGCTGCGACCGAGATTTCGCCGCAGCAGTCCGGGCCGTCGCCGGTGTACAGCCCCGGCTTGCCGGCAATGAAAGTGATCGTATGGCTGGCGCGTATCGTTGCGCCACGCTGTTGGCCGGTGTCGGCATCGAGGCCGCTCGGGCAGTCGAGCGCGAGCAGGGGGCAGCGATCACGGGCGGCCAGCGCGTTGGCTGCGTGAACAAGACCGGCGAACTGGCCGCTAACATCGCGCTGCAGGCCGATGCCGAACAGTCCGTCGATGATCAGCGACCAGCGGGTATTTTCCGGAATGCTGTCCAGCGTGCTGCCACCGGATTGCCGGAAGCGCTGGTAGGCAGCGGCGGCATCGACCGGCTGGCGGCTGGCATCGCCGGTAAAAACGACGCTGACTTCGTAGAAGCGTTGCCGCAGATGGCAGGCGGCTTCAAGGGCGTCGCCGCCGTTGTTGCCGGGACCGGCGAGGACAAGAATTGCAGCGCCCTGGTCGCCGCATAGCGTGGCAGCGAGCTTGGCTGCAGCCAGCCCGGCGCGCTGCATCAGCGGTTGATCGGCGGCTGCAGCTTCGATGGCGCGCAGGTCGACCGCGCGATAGAGCGGATCGGGAGGCAGGGGTTCCGGGTTCATGCGGGAATACTAGCACCATAGAATCAGCGGCTGGAATCCTCAGCCGCCCAAAAAGACCGATGACGGTGTGCGTTGTTCCGGTGTGGCGCCGTGGCACAGGGTGGTGCTGCGCTGGGCTATAATTCCACCTTCCGCTGTTTTGACGTTTCCTTCCGCCCCCAAACCATGGCCGACATCATTTTTCTCCGCGGGGCTCCCGCTTTTTCCGCTTTCCGTCTGCAGGGCATGCAGCAACGAATCTCGGCTGCTGTGCCGGGGGCACGCGTGGCAAGCGCCGAGTACTGGCACTTTGCCGTGCTCAGCCAGTCGATGGCGGGTGGCGAGCGCGAGCAACTTGCTGCATTGCTTGAGGAGCGCGCTCCCGAGAACGGCGGGCCCGGTGAAATGTTTCTGGTTACGCCGCGCGTCGGAACGATTTCGCCGTGGTCTTCGAAAGCCACCGACATTGCCTGGAACAGTGGCCTTGATGCAATTGAGCGCATCGAACGCGGCATCGCCTACCGGATTGAAGCGAAGCAGGGCGTTCTGTCGGCTGAAGACCGGGCACGTATCGCCGGTGTGATCCATGACCGGATGATTGAAACCGTGCTCGTCGATTTCGCGCAGACGGCGGATCTCTTCCGCCATTTTTCGCCGAAGCCGCTGGCCAGCGTCGATCTGGTTGACGGGGGCCGTGCCGCGCTGCTTGAGGCCAACGTCCGGCTGGGGCTGGCGCTCTCCGAGGATGAAGTTGATTACCTCGTCGAGCTGTTCGTCACCACCGGTCGTAATCCGACCGACGTCGAACTGATGATGTTCGCGCAGGCCAATTCAGAACATTGCCGGCACAAGATATTCAATGCCTCCTGGGTGATTGACGGCGCACCGCGTCAGGAAACCCTGTTCGGCATGATCCGCGAGACGCACAAGGCGCATCCGGAGGGCACGGTCGTCGCCTATTCCGATAACTCGTCGGTGATCGAGGGCGCCTCTTTGCCGCGTTTCTATCCGCGTGCTGACGGCGCTTACGCCTATGGCGATGCGCTGACGCACATCCTGATGAAGGTCGAAACGCACAATCATCCGACAGCGATTTCGCCCTTCCCCGGTGCGGCGACCGGCTCGGGTGGCGAGATTCGCGATGAAGGCGCAACGGGGCGCGGCTCCAAGCCGAAGGCCGGCCTGTGCGGCTTCTCGGTATCCAATTTGAATATACCGGCTGCGCCGCAGCCGTGGGAGGCGCAGACCGCCGCTTACGGGCGGCCGTCGCGTATTGCCTCGGCGCTCTCGATCATGCTCGAAGGGCCGATTGGCGCCGCCGCGTTCAACAACGAATTCGGTCGCCCGAACCTGACCGGCTATTTCCGCACCTACGAGCAGACCGTGGCTGGTGAGGTGAAGGGCTATCACAAGCCGATCATGATTGCCGGCGGCCTCGGCAACATCGAAGACAGCCAGTCGTTCAAGGCTGAGACTTTCCCGGCCGGCACGCTGCTCGTGCAACTGGGCGGCCCCGGCATGCTGATCGGCCTCGGCGGCGGCGCAGCAAGCTCGATGACGACCGGCAGCAATACCGAAGACCTCGATTTCGCCTCGGTGCAGCGCGGCAACCCGGAAATCCAGCGGCGTGCGCAGGAAGTGATCGACCGTTGCTGGCAGATGGGGGCGCCCAAGGGCGATGGTTCGCTGGTGGGCGACGGCAATCCGATCCTCTCGATTCACGATGTGGGTGCCGGTGGCATCTCGAATGCCTTGCCTGAACTGGCGCACGGCGCCGGTTGTGGCGCACGCTTTGAACTGCGTGAAATCAAGATTGAAGAGCCGGGCATGTCGCCGGCCGAGATCTGGTGCAACGAGGCGCAGGAGCGTTATGTGATGGCGATTCCGCCGTCGCGCCTCGAAGAATTTGCGCATCTCTGTGAGCGTGAGCGTTGCCCGTTTGCCGTGGTCGGCGCAACGACGACGGAAAAACGCTTGATCGTCGCCGACCGTCATTTCGCCAACAACCCGGTCGATATGGACATGGATGCACTGCTCGGCAAGCCGCCGCGCATGACGCGCGATGTCGTTCATCTGCCGCCGCTGGTCGTGCCTTTTGATCCGACCTCGGTCGAGCTGAAAGACGCCGCGTATCGCGTGCTGCGTTTGCCGGCGGTGGCCGACAAGACTTTCCTGATTTCAATCGGTGATCGCAGCGTTGGCGGCCTTACCGCGCGCGATCAGATGGTCGGCCCGTGGCAGGTGCCGGTGGCCGATGTGGCGGTGACGCTGATGGGCTATCAGGGGTATCTGGGTGAAGCCTTTGCCATGGGTGAGCGTACGCCGCTGGCGGTACTCGACGCACCGGCTTCCGGGCGCATGGCGATTGGCGAGGCGCTGACCAATATCGCGGCGGCCGACATTGAAAAGCTCGGCGATGTGAAACTGTCGGCCAACTGGATGGCGGCGGCGGGTTCGCCCGGCGAGGATGCCCGCCTGTTCGATACGGTGCGTGCGGTGTCCGATCTGTGCCAGACCATTGGCGTGTCGATCCCGGTCGGCAAGGATTCGCTGTCGATGCGTACGGCATGGGAAGACCAGGGTCAGAAGAAGCAGGTTGTCTCGCCGCTGTCGCTGATCGTTACCGGTTTTGCCCGTGTGCAGGATGCACGCCGCACATTGACGCCGCAGCTGGTGCTCGATGCCGGCGAAACCGACCTGCTGCTGATTGATCTTGGCGCCGGCAAGAACCGCCTCGGTGGCTCGGCGCTGGCACAGGTGTTCAACGCGACCGGCAGCGATGCGCCGGACGTTGATGAACCGGCGCGTCTCGCGGCTTTCTTTGGTGTTGTGCAAAAACTCGCGACTGAGAATCTGTTGCTGGCCTATCACGATCGCGCTGACGGCGGCCTGCTTGCCACGGTGACCGAGATGGCTTTTGCAGCGCACTGTGGCGTCTCGATCGACATGGACGGGCTGTGTTACGACCCGCTGATGAACGACGTCGACGGCAATGAGAAAAAGCCTAATCTGCTCGGCGGCCGTTCCTTCGAATTGCTTATGCGCGCGCTGTTCAACGAAGAGCTTGGCGCCGTCGTGCAGATTCGTCGCGCCGAGCGCGACAAGGTGATGACGATCATTCGTGCGGCCAGCCTCGGCGCCTGTTCGCATTTCATCGGCGCGCCCAATGCGTGGGACGAAGTGCGCGTCATCCGCAACGCCAAAGCCGTGCTGCGCGAGAAGCGGGTCGATCTGCAGCGCGCCTGGTCGGAAACAAGCTTCCGCATGCAGCAGTTGCGCGACAACCCGGAATGCGCGCAGCAGGAGTACGACCGCATTCTCGATCTCGCCGACACGGGGCTGTCCGCAACGCTGAGTTTTGATCCGGAAGAAAACGTCGCCGCACCGTTCATCAATGTCGGCGCACGCCCCAAGGTCGCCATCCTGCGTGAGCAGGGCGTCAACGGCCATGTCGAAATGGCCGCTGCATTTGATCGTGCCGGCTTTGCCTCGGTCGACGTGCATATGAGCGATATCCTCGCCGGGCGCGTGACGCTGGCTGGCTTCAAGGGCGCTGTCGCCTGCGGTGGATTCTCCTACGGCGATGTGCTTGGTGCCGGTCAGGGCTGGGCGAAAACGATTCTTTTCAACGGCCGCGCACGCGACGAGTTCTCGGCGTTCTTTGGCCGTGCCGACACCTTTGCGCTCGGCGTTTGCAACGGTTGTCAGATGATGAGTGCGCTCAAGGATCTGGTGCCCGGTGCGCAAGACTGGCCGCGTTTTGTACGCAACAAGGTCGAGCAGTTCGAGGCACGTTTCACGATGGTCGAGTTGCTTGAATCGCCTTCGCTATTTTTCGGCGGCATGAGTGGCAGCCGTCTGCCGGTGGTTGTTTCGCACGGCGAAGGGCAGGCTGACTTTTCGGCAACTGGCGATCAGGGCAAGGTGCTGGTTGCCATGCGCTACCTCGACAACGCCGGGCAGCCGACGGAGGTCTATCCGGCCAACCCGAACGGATCGCCCGCCGGTATCACCGGCGTGACGACCGCCGATGGCCGGTTCTCGATCATGATGCCGCACCCAGAGCGTGTTTATCGTACGGTGCAGATGTCGTGGCATCCGGCCGGTTGGGGCGAGGATTCGCCATGGCTGCGCATGTTCCGCAATGCGCGCAAGTGGGTTGGGTAGAAAAAGGGCTATTTGCATTCCAGGATTAGATTCGGGATATTTCGAAGTCCAATCCGGCTGAGTGCGCAGGCTGGAATCAATCTCGTGGCGGCAACTCCCGGGCGGTCGAAACGTGGCAGGTTCAGACTGACAACTGGCACTCTGAGTTCGCGGCTCGACGGCAGCAACTCGGCCACTGCCGCCGTTGGCAATTTTTGAAATATGGAACCAGCACGGCAGGTTTGAGCGTCAGCTTACCGAAATGTTGAACTCACCCTATCGGCCA
>CAJAHZ010000138.1 GCA_903939665.1 uncultured Pseudomonadota bacterium
CGAATGCGCTCGGTGACGTCTTCCTTGACGGCGAGAAAATGCGTGGTTTCGCCCTGCTCGTTGATGATCGGCGAGATCGACGCTTCTTCCCAGAACAACTCTCCGTTCTTGCGCCGGTTGCGCAGAATGCCGCGCCATTCGTTGCCGCCGAGCAGGGTCGCCCACAACTCCTGATAGGTTTCGGGCGGCGTTTCGCCCGATTGCAGGATGCGCGGGTTCTGGCCGATCGCTTCATCCCGCGTATAACCCGTGACCTTGGTGAAACGCGGATTGACATACTCGATCAGCCCTTCACGGCTGGTGATGACAATCGATACCGGGCTCTGCTCGACCGCTTGCAGCAGCTTGTGGATCTCCTGCTCGGCGTGATGGCGTTCGGAGATGTCGGCATAGATCCAGATACTGCCTTCCTGCGGCTGCGCGGGGTCGATCGCGCAACCGGTCAGCGCGCCCCGGAACAGGCTGCCATCCTTGTGCTTCATCATCAGTTCCTGGCTGTACTTGCGGTTTTCCGCCAGGGTCGGATAGGCGCGCTCGCCCACATCGTCGAAAGTCGCCGGAGAGTCGTAAAGCATCTGCGTCGAGACGCCGATCAATTCGCCGGGGCCGTAGTGAAAGAGCTCCTCGAAACGGCGGTTGCACGAAATAACGCGCCGGTGCTTGAGATAGACAATGCCGACCAGCGCATTTTGCAGGATGGTGTCTCTTTCGAGCAGCGCCAGACGGGCTTCTTCCTGCTGTGCCCGGCGTTCGGTGATATCGATCAGCAGGCCGCTGGCGAGGGTGCGCGGCCCATCGTCCTCAGTGAAGGCGCATTGCCTGTGCAACCAGACAACGCGGCCATCACGCGCCATGAAGCGAAACTCGCAGTCATGCGCTTGCTGGCGCGCACAAACAAGGCAGTTGGCGGCCTGCACGGCACGATCGTCGGGGTGCAGATGCTCAAACCAGAAATTGGGGCGGTACCAGTCGGCCAGCGGATAGCCGAGCAGGCGCTCGGCCTGCGGGCTGACGAAGGTGAAGCGCGAGGTATCGGCGTCGGCTTCCCAATGGATGCCGTTAATGCTGCTCAGCAGGCTTTCGATGCGGGAAGACGATTTCTTGAGTTGGCGAGCCAGCCGGGCGGCTTCACGTTGCTTCACCCAGAGCGCGCCGCCCAGCGCAAGCAGCAAAGCCAATGCGACCGCATCAAGCGCCGAAGTCGCGGGCCCGAAGTCCAGGGAAAAAGCCGACGCGCCAGAAAATGCGAGCGTGCCGCCGAGCAGGAACACGTACTTTCGCCGACGGGTTTGGCTTGTGGCTTTGTCGATCATGGCTTTCAAAAGTCGGACGCGCTCATTGAACTTTTTACTCCTGCAACAGAATATATCGATTCGCCGCATACGCCTATTGATTTGCGGCGATTACCATCATTTTTCCGGGCGCGCGGGTGCAGCAAAAAAACGGCGCAACAGGTTAGAATGCGGCGGCAGCAAACGACAAAACCGGCTTCGATTGACCAGATCA
This sequence comes from uncultured Pseudomonadota bacterium, assembly GCA_903939665.1. Taxonomy (GTDB): domain Bacteria; phylum Pseudomonadota; class Gammaproteobacteria; order Burkholderiales; family Rhodocyclaceae; genus CAJBIL01. The sequence goes on from CAJAHZ010000138.1 coordinate 1,507, forward strand.
GGAACAGGGCAGCGCCAATGTCAAAAACAATTTCAGCATCTGTTGCGCTGTTTTTCGGCGCGTTTGCGCTGCCACTGGCGGCACAGACGGAGGAGCCGCCCGACTATGCCGGCGCGACGCTCTCCGGCGACTGGGGTGGCAATCGCAGTGCTGCGTGGCGCGCCGGCTGGTCGCTCGACGGCGCGTTGAAAATTGACAGCATGCAAAATCGCGGTGGCGGCAGCCGGGGCAGCCGCAGCATGAGCAACCTTGAGTTGCGCGCCAAGGCCGATCTCGGGAAAGTGGTCGGCTGGGAGGATGCGACGGCCTATCTGCACGTACTCGACAATCGCGGGACCGGCATCAACGCACAGCATACCGGCAGCCTGATGGGCGTGAGCAATATCGAGGTGCCGGTGCCAACCACCCGCATCTTTCATGCGTGGCTGCAACAGAACTTCTTTGATGACCAGTTTTCCTTGCTGGCCGGCCTGTATCCGATCGATTCCGAATTCTTCACGATGGATTCGGCCAGCCTGCTCATTCAGCCGCCATTCGGCACGCCGGCGGATCTCGCACTGACACGCGGCCCGTCGATTTTCAACAACGCTTCTTTCGGCCTGCGCGCCAAGTGGCAGTGGGCAGATCGCACGCGCTACCTGATGGCTGCGGTGCTCGACGGCATGCCGAATGACCCGGACAAGCCCAAGCGCACGGCGATCAGGTTCGACCAGGGCGATGGCATTTTCTCAATTGCCGAATTCGGCTGGATGCCGCTTGAATACGGGCATGCCTTCGAGCCGACTGACCCTGCACGCACCCTGCCCAGCCCAGAGGTGGTCGCCCACGAAAAATACGGCGGGCTGAGCAAATACGCGATCGGTTTCTGGCGCTACAGCACGCACATGCCCGACCTGCTTGACGACAACACCAAGCGCCGCTCGCAAGGCGCTTATGCGCTGGCCGAACGCACGCTGTTCAGTCTGGGCGAGACGGGGCGCGACTTCACCGTTTTTGCCCGCTACAGCCGCTCCGATGGCGACTCGACCGCGCTCGACCGCATATCGAATCTCGGTGTCCGCCTGCGCGGCCCGCTGGCCAGCCGGCCAAATGACGTGCTGATGATCGGCTGGGCGCAGTCGCGCCTGTCGCCCAAATACCGCACGGCGCAATCGGCTGCCGGCACCGACACGGCAAACCGCGAGGAGTCACTGGAAGTCACCTGGCGCGCAGCACTGACACCGTATTTTGCGCTGCAGCCGGTCGCCCAGTCGATTCGCAATCCGGGCGGTGCAAGCAGCGCGCCCCGCGCCAATATTCTTGGCCTGCGCGTCGAGATCGCGCTTTAGGAAACGACCGGACTTAGCTGCGCACGAGCATTGCAATGACCGTCAGGAGCCAGCCGGCAAACGCGCCGAGCAGATGAAAGTCATGTAGCAGCGCCACCGCCGGATCGCCGCCGCCACCTCGGCGATGCAGCAGGAAGAGGTAGCGGAAGATGCCGTACATGACGAAAGGCACGGTGTAGATCAGGCTTGTCGTGCCATGCATGGCGACCGTTTCCGGGCTCACCGTATACAGGCTGTAGCTGACAATGGCGCCGGCCGCGCAGATGCCGATCAGGAGGTCGAGCAAGACCGGATCGTAGTCGTCGAGCACCCGGCGATGGCTGCCGCCACGACTTTGCAGCGCGTTGAGTTCGGCGCGCCGCTTGGCGAAACCGAGAAATAGCGTGAGCATCAAACCGCAGAGCAGCAACCAGTGCGAAGGCGCAATGCCGACGCCCAGCGTGCCGGAGAGGATGCGCAGCATGAAGCCCGCCGAGATGATGAAGACATCGAGCAGGACCACATGTTTCAAGCCCATCGAGTAACCGACGTTGAGCAAGGCATAAGCCAAGATGATGACGAGTACCGTATTCGACGCAGCCTGCGCCAGCATCGCCGCCGAAACCATGCAGACCCCGGCCAGCAGCAAGGCGTGCGTGACGCTCACGGTGCCGGCAGCAAGGGGCCGCAAGCGCTTCTCGGGATGCTCGCGATCACGTTCGCGATCGGCCAGATCGTTGATCACATAGACTGCCGACGCGGCCAGCGCAAAGGCGGCGGCGGCGAGCAGCACGCTATGCACCAGCAGCACATCCTGCCAGGCGTGACCAAACAGCAGGCCGACGAAGACGAAACCGCTCTTCACCCATTGATGCGGGCGGAGCAGTTTGAAGTAGGGCGGGATGCCGCTCATGGCCGGGTCATTTTCCGCCGGGAAATAAAAATCAGGCGACGCGCTTTCAACACAATGGTGCCACAGAAGGTACCGAGCAATGCAGGGCACAAACCACAGGTTTTTCTCCGTGACCGCTGTCTCTCTGCGAACGCCGTGTCAAAAGCGCTTTGAACATTACGACACCGCTTCGACGAGCCGCCGTGCACGCACGCCCTGCGCAAGAATCTCCAGCACGGCGACTGAGTCGTCCCAGCCGATGCAGGCGTCGGTGACGCTCTTGCCATGTTCGAGCGCCTGACCCGGCACCAGATCCTGCCGTCCTTCGACGAGGTGCGACTCGATCATGACGCCGATGATTCGCTCTTCGCCCGCCGCCAGCTGCGCCGCAGTATCCTTGGCAACGTCAATCTGCCGCTTGAACTGCTTGCTGCTGTTGGCGTGCGAGAAATCGACCATGAGCCGCGCGGCAAGGCCCGCCGCCGCGATCTCCTGGCTCGCCGCATCGACGTGCGCCGCATCGTAGTTCGGCTCCTTGCCGCCGCGCAGGATGACATGGCAATCTTCATTGCCGCTGGTCGATACGATGGCCGAATGGCCGGCCTTGGTGACCGAGAGGAAATGATGCGGCGACTGCGCGGCGCGGATGGCGTCGATGGCGATGCGCACGTTGCCGTCGGTCCCGTTCTTGAAGCCCACCGGGCACGACAGGCCGGAGGCTAGCTCGCGGTGCACCTGCGACTCGGTGGTGCGTGCGCCGATGGCGCCCCAGGCGATCAGGTCGGCCGTATATTGCGGCGTGATCGTATCGAGGAACTCGGTTGCGCACGGCACGCCAAGCTCATTGAGTTCAAGCAACAGTCCGCGCGCCAGACGCACGCCTTCGTTGATGCGAAAAGACCCATCGAGGCGCGGATCGTTAATCAGGCCCTTCCAGCCGACCGTCGTGCGCGGCTTCTCGAAATACACTCGCATGACGATCAGCAGATCGTTTTCGAAACGGGCAATTTCCTTGTGCAGTTTTTTGGCGTATTCAATGGCCGTGTCGACGTCGTGGATCGAGCACGGGCCAACCACCACCAGCAACCGGTCGTCGGCGCCGTGCAAAATGCGGTGGATGCCCTGACGTGCGTTGCAGGTCGTCTGCGCAGCACGAACGCTGACCGGAAACTCGCGAAATACGTGGGCCGGCGGGACCAGCTCCTTGATTTCCTTGATGCGAAGGTCGTCTGTGTTCGGCTTGCTCTGCAAGGTCATGATGCTTCCTCTGGCTTGATGGCATGATTAGAAAGGGGCTTGATTCTACGCGAAACAGGGGGCGTTTTGTGCGCTGCGGAATCTGCAAGAAGGCGCAGCCGGAAGCGACGGACGCGTCGGGGCAACGCTGAAATGCGGCGGAAAATCTGACAGATGCGGCGCTCGCCAGTCAAGCGAGAAGCGCCGCACCTGCGAAGAAAAGCTATTTCGGCATTTTTTCGTACAGACCGACGACGTTCTCCATGGTCTGCAGAATGCGCTCACTGGTCGTCGCAACATTGAGCGAAAGGCTCTTTTCAAGACCCGGGCGCTGATTCAGCGCATTTTCAAAGAAGATCCACTGCTGCTTCACCAGTTCGAGTTCTTCACGCAGGGGCAGCGTGTTGTTTGGCGTGGCGGACAATTCCTGCAGCGCGGCAGAGAACTCCTTGCGCGCCTTGTCGACTTCGGGACTCAGTTGCGCACCGCCAACATTCCAGGCGGCCGCCTGATAGAACTTGGCCATGCGCTGGGAAAGCATGCGCTCGCGACCGGAAATATTGACCAGACGACCGGTGGCGGTTCCCGAGTACGTTTCAAGCTGCACCGTTCCCTTATGCGCCAGCGCAAGAACCTCTTCAGAAAGATCCAGCACTTTCTTGCCATTGCCCTGACTTGGCGCAGCGCCGACCAACGCGTCCTTGTAGGCCAGCCAGGACTTTTCGAGCTTCTGGTAGGTGTCCTTGATTTCAGGCGTCGGTGCGTAATTCTTCAGCTCGACCAGTTGACGATCAAACAGCGAAATCGAGGTGTCGAGTACGGTCTTCGAGCGCTCGGCATCGACGCCAAGACCAAGCTGGAAATAGGCCTTGGCCATGCGCTGCGAAAGCATCCGCTCGCGACCGGCCTTGTTGATCGCCGAATTAATGTCGGTAATTTGAGCTTGCACTGCGCTGCTCAGGCCAACGACCATCAGCAACAAAACCGAACGAAATACTGCGGAGATATTTCCCATCATACTCAAACTCCCTTGAAGGACCGTTCCAGCGCCGTCTGGTTGAAAAATTCATCGGCAAGTGTAAGCGTGCACATGGAGAAACATATGATCTGCATCAATA
>CAJAHZ010000139.1 GCA_903939665.1 uncultured Pseudomonadota bacterium
CCGCAACTTCAAGAAGGGCGACGAAGTTGAAGCCGTCGTTCTGGCCATCGACACCGACAAGGAGCGTATCTCGCTCGGCGTCAAGCAACTCGAAGGCGATCCTTACACCAGCTACATCGCAACGCACGAGAAGAACGCCATCGTGCGTGGCACGATCAAGTCGGTTGATGCACGCGGCGCGGTGGTTACGCTCGACGGTGACATGGACGGCTACCTGCGTGCTTCCGAGGCTTCGCGTGATCGCGTTGAAGATCTGACGAAGCTCTACAAGGAAGGCGATTCGATCGAAGCGATGATCATCAACGTCGACCGCAAGACGCGTTCGATCAATCTGTCGATCAAGGCCAAGGATCAAGCCGAGCAGCATGAAGCCATGCAGAAATTCTCTGCAGACAGCAACGCCAGCTCGGGCACCACCAATTTGGGTGCCCTGCTGAAAGCCAAGCTGAACAACCCGCAATAAGGCTAGAGCATGACCAAGTCCGAGCTGATCGCCCGGCTGGCGGAGCGGTTTCCCCAGCTGGTTGCGAAGGATGCCGATTTTGCGGTCAAGATGGTTCTCGACGCGATGTCCGAGGCTTTGGCCAAAGGAGATCGCATCGAGATTCGCGGGTTCGGCAGTTTTGCGCTGAACTATCGACCACCGCGCGTTGGCCGCAACCCCAAATCCGGGGATAAAGTCAGCGTTCCGCAAAAATGGGTGCCGCACTTCAAGGCGGGTAAGGAACTGCGCGAGCGCGTCGATAGCGCGCTTCAAGCACTCTGATTGGCATCGCTGTGGTAGAGTAAAACACTTCGGGCGGCAACGAGAGTTGCCGCCCTTTTTGTTGCCGAAAGGTGAATGATGCGTGCCTTGTTGTGGATTTCCCGAATCTTCATTTTTCTGTTCCTGTTCGCTTTTACGGTCAAGAACACCGACCCGGTGAATATTCGTTTCTTTTTTGACGCAGCCTGGCAAGCGCCGCTCGTCATTGTCGTGCTGGCTTTTTTTGCCGGCGGTGCGGTGCTTGGTGCCTTGTCTTTGCTCGGCACTATTTTTTCTCTGCGGCGCGAGGCAGCAAAGCTGCGCAGCGAGTTGAAACAGGCGCAGGCCGCGACACTCATCAATCAATCGGCCCCTTCACCCTCGCGAAATTCATCGACGCAATGATTGAATTTGAATACTGGCAGCTGCTTTTTTTTCCCTTGTTCTTCGGCCTGGGCTGGGCGGCGGCGCGCATTGATATTCGCCATCTGGTCAAGGAGTCGCGTTCCTTGCCGCGTTCCTATTTCCAGGGGCTTAATTTTCTGCTCAATGAGCAGCCGGATCGCGCGATCGAGTCTTTTGTCGACGCCGTCAAGGTTGACCCGCAAACCATTGAGCTTCACTTTGCCCTGGGCGGACTATTTCGCCGGCGCGGCGAGACCGAGCGTGCCATCCGCATGCACCAGAATCTCGTTGAACGCGAAGACCTGTCGCAGGAGTTGAAACTTCAGGCGCTTGCCGAACTCGGGCAGGATTATCTGAAGGCGGGCCTGCTTGACCGGGCGGAAGAAATTTTCAACAAGCTGCGCGACTCGGCCTTGTCCGAAGATGCCAAGCGCAATCTGCTTGAGATCTATCAGCTGGAAAAAGACTGGGAAAAGGCGATCACCATCGCCGCAGAATTGCCCGACGTGGCGACGCAGAAGGAAGTTGCCGAGTACTACTGTGAGCTTGCAGCCGCCGAGATGATTCGCTCCCGACCTGCCGTGGCCAGCGAACATTTAAAGACAGCGCTTGGGCGTAATCGCAAGTGCGTGCGAGCGAGCCTCCTGCAGGGCGATATTGAAGTGCAGCAGGATCATGTTGCGGCGGCGATTGAATGCTGGCAGCGCATTGAGCAACAGGATCCGACGTACCTGGCGCTGGTTGCGCAACGCCTGCTTGACGCCTACCGCAAGCTCGACCGACGTGAAGAAGGCTTGCAGCTGTTGCGCGGCTATCTGGAGCACTATCATTCGCTTGATCTGCTGGATGTCGTGTTTCAGCTGGTGCTGGAGAGCGAGGGGGCCGAGGCGGCTTACCGGTTGGTGCGCGATGAGTTGAAGCGCAATCCGACCTTGCTCGGCTTCGACAAGCTGCTGGAAGCGCGTCTGCTCGTCGCTTCACCGGAAAACCGGCCCGACCTCGATCTTGCCAAGGGCATCGTGCAGGGCTACACGCGCCGCCTCGCGCGCTATCGGTGCGATAATTGCGGCTTCAAGGCGCGTCAGTTTTACTGGCGCTGTCCTGCTTGTGGCGGTTGGGAAACCTACTCGCCCAAGCGCACCGAAGAATTCGATTTGACGCTTTAGGAGCATGTTTTGAAAATTGGCGTCCCGGCTTCCTGTCATCCTGGCCTGTTGAGCGGTTTCTGTCGCATCGACGCCGTTGTGAGCGGGTACAAGTAATGCGTTTGGCAGATCTTTCGTCGGCACGCCTGCTTGTCGTTGGCGATGTCATGCTCGATCGTTACTGGTTCGGCGATGTTTCCCGAATTTCGCCCGAGGCGCCGGTGCCGGTGGTCAAGGTCGAGCGGACAGAGGATCGACCGGGTGGCGCTGCCAACGTGGCCCGCAACGCCGTCGCACTCGGTGCGCAGGTCAGCCTCCTTTCGGTGGTGGGCGATGACGAGCCGGGAACAACGCTGGCGCGCTTGATTGAGGGTGGGGGCATCAGCGCCGGTCTGCATGTTGATCCGGCGATCAGCACGACCGTCAAGTTGCGCGTTATCGGACGCCAGCAGCAGTTGTTGCGCATTGATTTTGAAACGGCGCCATCGCACGAGGTGCTGCGCGCCAAGCTCGCCGAATTCGAGTCGCGCTTGCCGGATTGCGATGTCGTGATTCTTTCCGACTACG
>CAJAHZ010000140.1 GCA_903939665.1 uncultured Pseudomonadota bacterium
GCAGCCCGAGATAGGCGTGAAACGCCAGCGCCCAGCCATCGATAAAGAAATCGCTGAGCGCAGTGGCGCTTTCGCCAACGCCAAGACGCGCGCGCAGTTCGCCGAAAACATGCGCCAGCGGCGCCGGCCGTCCCTCGGTAAAAGCCAGCCATTCGGCCCGCCGGTCCATGCCGCGCCGCACCAGCCGGCGCGTTGAATCAAGCCCTGCCTCGCCGAGCAGCCAGACAAAACTCTGACTCAACTCGCTCTCCGGCGCCTTCTGCAACTCGGCGGCAAACGATTGCCACAATTCGTCGAACAGACGTGAGTCCGAATCAACCAGCGTCGCGCCGGCAAGATTGGCCGACAAGGGCGCGGCGGCGACCAGCTGCAGGAACCAGCCATGAAAGGTGTTGACCGCCAGACCCGGCTGCGCGCCGACAACGGCTTCGTAAAGCGAACGGGCTTTGCGCAAGGTTGGCGCATCGGCCACCACACCGCGTTCACCGAGAAATTTCACCACGCTGGCTTCGTGATCGGTTGCCAGCAGGCGCAGCCAATCAACCACGCGCTCTTCGATTTCGCGTGCCGCCTTGCGCGTAAAAGTGATTGCCAGAATTTCTCCCGGCGCCACGCCAGCGAGCAACAGGCGGAGAATGCGTGAGGCGAGCAGCCAGGTCTTGCCGCTGCCCGCACAGGCCTCGACGACGACGCTGCGCGATGGATCAAGGGCAACGGCGATCAGCTCGGTGCCGGCATCAGACATAAGCCCTCCGGCATAAACCGCCCATTTCGCACCACTGGCATTCGCTGTCCTTGCCGTGTGCCGGCAGCGCCGCGCCAGCATGCATGGCGTTGAAGGCCGCACGCAGGCGCTGCCCCTGCGCAGCAGCGTCGAACATCAAACTGCCTTCCTCATCGCCCGCCCCCACTGCGACAATGCGCTCGTCATCAAGCGCCACGTAGGCTGCCTGCGCGGCATCTCCGTGCAACAAGGCGTAGGCCGGCAACTGCACATCGTCACCGAGACGTTCGCGGATCTTGGTCGCCGTCTGTGTCTTGTAATCGAGCAGCGAAACGCTGGCTTCCCCCTGCCCTATCGTATCGATGCGGTCGATCCGACCATATAGTTCAACGCTCGCGCCGCCGTCAAGCGGCAACAAACGACTGACCCGCGTTTCGGCCTGCGCCCAGCGCCAGCCGGTCGCCTCGACGCCGCGCTGCCAGTCGAGATAAGCCGGCAAACGCTTCTCCCAACGCAAGCGCCAGCCGATGGCGAGAAAATTGTCCTCGACGGCCGGTGCGAACACCTCCGCGACGCAGGCCTGCAAGGATGCCAGGGCCGCTTCCTGATCGAGACTTGAGATCAAGTGATGGCGCGCGTGAAAGCGCTCGAGCACGCGATGCACCAGCGCGCCGTAATCGCTTTTGCCCATCTCCTCGCTCACCTCGTCCATCTCGCCCAGACCAAGAATGTGCCGCGCAAAAAAACGATAGGGGCAAACGACGAGGCTGGCATAGGCGCTGACCGAGACCCGACGCGGAATCAGCGCCGCGGGGGCAAGCGGTGCGGCACGGCAGGTGGCACCGGGCGCAACATCAGCCGCGGGCTGTGCTTCGCGGCGCGCCGGCAAGGACGTGCGGTGCAGGTCATCGTTCCACGCCAGCCGGTGCAAGGTCGCCAGCAGATCGAGCTCGGGCGCCAGCAGATTGGCCTCGCCGTCGTGCTCGGCCTGCCAGGTCACGACGACGCGCGGCACTGTCGCC
>CAJAHZ010000141.1 GCA_903939665.1 uncultured Pseudomonadota bacterium
AAGAAATTGCCCTTGGCAACACGCCACTGTGCCAGCGAGAGTTCGAGCGGAAACTCGCTGCCATCCCTGCGCAGGCCGACCAGTTCAATGGGGTTGCCCATGACGCGCGGCTGGCCTCCGGCAATCACCCGGCTCATGCCTTCAACATGCCGGTCACGGAAGCGACCTGGCATCAGGCAGGTCAGTGACTGACCAATGGCTTCGTTCTCCGAATAGCCGAACAGTTGCCCGGCGCTGGGGTTCCATTTGATGATATTCCCTGAAGCGTCGGCGGTGACGATGGCGTCGTGGGCTGATTCGGATACCGCCCTGAAGAGCGCCTCGCTCTCGCGCAGGGCATCCTCCGCCTGTTTATGGTCGGTAATGTCAACATGCGTGACAACGGCGCCTGCTTGCTCCCCAAATCCAAACGGGGTGACTCTCATGACGAACCAGCGCTGTTGCATTGGTGAATGACAGGGGTAATGGAGGCTGAATATGGGGAGTCTGCCGTCCAGCACCGCCCGGATTCCATTGCGGGCCTCCAACGCAGCATCTGAGTCGATACCCGAAACCGACTGACAGACCGACAGGTAATTGGCACCCACATCGGTGTGAGCCAATGCTCCGCCTACATCGACGCTGTTTTCCACGGCAAAATCGTTCCAGCGTTTGTTGACGGCCAGAATGACCCCTTCACGATCAATTGCGGCAATTTCGGCGGCCATGGAATCCATTATCGAGAGACTGAAAGCCTCGCTTTTCTTCAAGGCATCCTGAGCCAGCTTGTGCTCCGTTACGTCCAGGCAATCCCCGACATAGCCGACAAACAGCCCGGCGCTGTCGTAGTGCGGCGTGCCGACATCAAGCAACCAGCGATAGTCGCCGTCGTGGCGGTGCAGACGATAGGTCATGCTGAAGGCCTCGCGCTTGTCGAAGGCCGCCACGTAGATGTCCATGCAGCGCTGCAAATCCTTCGGATGCACCCCCTCAGCCCAGCCGGTGCCGGACTCCTGTTCCAGCGTTCTTCCGGTAAACGCCAGCCATGGCCGGTTGAAGTAATAGCAGCCCTTGTCGAGCCCGGCCATCCAGATCAGTGCGTGGCCGTTATCGGCAACGGCCCGGTAGAGCACCTCCTGTTCCCGAAGCGCGCTTTCGCCCCGGCGGCGACGGGCAATATTCGACAGCAAGTATGCGATTAGCATCGCCTGCAGCGTAAAAATGGCGATACCAGACCACAGTTGGTATTTGTAGCGCGTGTAAAACGTCTCAGGCCGGCCTGTTACGATCGCGCCTGTTGGCAGTTGTGACTCGCTGATGCTGAATTTCTGGAGCCCCGCATAGCCAAACATGTAGGCCGTCGGGCTCTCGACAATCGGTAGCGAGCCTGCCTTTTTACCGCGCAGGATGCTGCTGGCCAGCGTGGCCGCACTCTCCCCCTGAAAACGCCCGCTCAATAGCTTGCCACCCACCGTGCCGGGCGCCATATAGAAATCCCAGACGGTATATACCGGACGAGGCGAGGCGCTTGCGATGAAATCCATGCTTTCGCGCGCGGTAAAAGTTCTGCCCGCCTGATCACGAAAGAATGAAAGCGCAAGGACGATGGTGTCGTCTTTCAACTGTTTCAGGCTGTCACTTAGCTGTGCTGCCGTCAGTTTGTTCAATTCAACGAATGTAATGTCAGGAAACTTGCCGGCAACGCTTCTGGCGAGATCCAAATTGATTTGCCCCGTCTCGGTGCCGTCGGTGATGAGTGCGACCTTTTTTGTAGCCGGATGCAGTTTGAGCGCGATGCTGATTGTCGAGAAAACATCAAGGTCTTCACGGACGCCCGTGGTGTTGCTGTCCGGATCAAACTTGTACTTGAAAAAATCGTTAATGCCGCAGAACACCACCGGCACACCGGGGAACAGTTTTTCGCGGTGCAGAAGCAAAAAATCAAGCGCGTTGTTGTCTGAAGCGATAATGACGTCGAACTTTACGTTCGGGTAGAGCTGTTTGTAGATTTTTGCGAGGTGCGGGAACATGACATCGGCAGTTTGCCGCTTGGTATTCATGTACTCGACGTATATTTCGGCTTTTGGGAACTGTTCGGACAGCGAGCGGGAAAACCCCTCCTGAATCATGTCCGTCCAGAGGTAACCCTGATGGTAGGAATGAAGAACCAACACCTTCTGGTTGCTATTCGTTTCAGCGCGGGAGGAAGCGCAGTGAAGCGACATCCAGAGAAAAACAATCAGCAGTGGCAGCAGTGATCGGAGCCGGCCTGGGTTGTTCGCGGTGATGGTGATCGACGTGGTGATTGTCATGATCGCTCTGTCCTTATTGTTGCAAGCCCGGCAACCGTCTTCATGTTCTTAGCCTCGGGTTTCTGCTGGCACGAGCAGCATAATGGTCATGCGCGGCTTCAATTTCGGCAAAAATGGCAAGCGCGGCGTGCGCGGCCTTTTCGCGTCGTGCGGCATCGGGGCAGGCCTGCCCGGCAAAGCTCAGGAACTCGTTCCAGTTGGCGGTCGTCTGCTCGCCGTAGCCATGAAAAAAACGTCCGCCGTGTTCAGCGGTGACGCCCAGTCGGCCGGCCTGGATATGGCGCGAAATAGCCTGCCCGCCGAGGGTCGCACCTTCGATTGCATAGAGTGCGCCGGCCAGATCGGCCTGATCCTCAATCCGGATGGGTAAGAACTTGCGCTTGGGCCGCCAGAAAGCATCTTCCGGGTCGATGTGAAAGCTATCCACCAGGTCCTGCCGCAGCCAGCCATGCTTGCGCCGGCGGGCGTAGTCGAATTGGCTCTTGAGCCGCTCCGACGCACGCTCGATCAGCGATTCCATTGAGCGGTAGAAGTGGTAATAGGCTGCCAGGACGAGCCAGTAACTCCTGAGTGGATAGTCCGCTTGCGTCAGCCCAACCAGCAGAGGGTGCCTGTTGAGGCGCTCATGCGCCGCCTGCGTGCGCGCACGCAGAAACTGATGCAGGAAATCAGGGCTTGTTGAATCAGAATGGATTTTCGGAGCGAGCATTGGCGTTGTCGTCTTGTGGCGGCAGGTATGAACCTGCTACCAGGAAGTCTGTATGATGCAGACATTCGACGGACATGGAAATCAGGAAAACCCTGATATGAGGGAATAGAGCTGCAAGCGGCAATGCCGCACCGTAGTGTTAGCGCGCTGGGTGGGACGCTCGCTTCAGTCAGGCTACAGCGGCACGATGCCTTGGCGAATGGCGTAGCGCACCAATCCTGCCACATCATGAATCGACAGGCGATCCATGATTTGCGCCCGGAAGGTTTCTATCGTCTTCACGCT
>CAJAHZ010000142.1 GCA_903939665.1 uncultured Pseudomonadota bacterium
GGCTTCGAGCAATATCTGGGCATTTTTTGCGCTCTGGATATAGACCGCCAGGTGCAGTGGCGTCACGCCTTCCAGATCCCGGGCATTGACGTCGGCACCGGCGGCGATCAAAACCTTCAGCGGCCCCGAGTCCGGGTTTGAGGCAGCAAGGTGAATCGGCTGCGAACCCTGCGATGTTTTCACATCACGCGCTTCAGGTGCGGCCTTCAGGATCTTCTCGACATCCTTGGCCGAGCCCATGCGGGCCGCGTCATGAATCAGGTGATCATTGGCCCCCAGAATTCTTTGCTCCTCGCCGATCACTGGCGGCACCATCGAGCCGAGCACAAAGCCTAACAAAGCTGCACGAACGCTGCGGCGAATCAAGAAACTGAGGTGGGTCATCATTGGCTCTCTTTATCAAGCTAAAAAACATCGACAGGCAAATGACAAAAAAATTCGCCTGCAATCCCTAAGGACAGCAGGCGAATCATAACGACTACGGCTTTATTTGTGCTTGATCTGAATCAGCAAGCAGCGCACCTAAAAAGGGCTAGTTCACCCCAAGCGCCTGTTTGAGCTGCTCGAGCGCCGCCGGGTCTTCGATCGTCGTCAGGTCGCCCGGATCGCGGCCTTCGGCAAGCGCCTGGATCGAACGGCGCAACAACTTGCCGGAACGAGTCTTCGGCAGCACGGTCAGGAAATGCACCCGGCTCGGGCGTGCAATGGCCCCAAGGCTCTCGTCCACCTGTTTCATCACGGCCTTCTCAAGCGCAGCACGCAGTTCCGGTGTGGCGACGCTATCGGCACTCTTGACCACGGCAAAAGCCATCGGCATCTGCCCCTTCAGCTGATCGGCAACGCCGACCACGGCCACTTCGGCAATTGCCGAATGTCCCTGGATCGCCTCTTCGATCTCGCGCGTCCCGAGACGATGGCCGGCGACGTTGATCACGTCGTCGGTACGTCCAAGAATGTAGTGGTAGCCGTCCTTGTCCTTGATACCCCAGTCGAACGAGGAGTAAACCTGCGGCTCATTGAACAGCGAGAAGTAAGTCGAGACAAAGCGCTCGTCATCGCCCCACACCGTCGACAGGCAGCCAGGCGGCAGCGGCGGCACGATGCCGACAATGCCTTTTTCGTCCGCATCGCAGACCGTGCCGTCTTCGCGGAAGATGCGCAGATCGAAGCCATACACCGGGAAGCTCGGCGTACCGAAGCGGATCTCGGTCTTCTCGACGCCGGGCATGGCGGACAGGATCGGCCAACCGGTTTCGGTCTGCCAATAGTTGTCGATCACCGGCAGCTTGAGTTCGCCCATGATCCATTCGTGCGTCGGCTGGTCGAGTGGCTCGCCGGCGAGGAACAGGTGCTTCAGGCTGGACAGGTCGTATTTGTGCATGTATGCCGTATCGTGCTTCTTCAGCACGCGGGCGGCGGTCGGCGCCGAGAACATGACGTTGACCTTGTACTTCTCGACGATCTGCCACCAGATGCCCGGATCGGGGCGCAGCGGTGTGCCTTCGTACATGATGGTGCACATGCCGGCGAGCAGCGGGCCGTAAACAATGTACGAGTGGCCGACGACCCAGCCGATGTCGGAAGTGGCAAACAGGGTTTCGCCTTCGCCGCCGAGAAAAATGTGCTTCATCGACGCGGCCAGCGCGACGGCATAACCGCCGGTGTCGCGCTGCACGCCCTTTGGCTTGCCGGTGGTGCCCGAGGTGTAAAGGATGTACGACGGTTCGGACGATTCAAGCCAGGTGACCGGCACTTCGGCGTCCATGAACTTCGTACGCAGCGTGGCGTAATCGACGTCGCGGCCCTCGACCTTGCTGAAGCCCTTGTCGAGACCACGGTCGATCATCAGCACCTTGGCTGGCTTGTGCACCGCCAGATTGATTGCCTCGTCGAGGAGATGCTTGTAGGGCACGGCCTTGCCGCCGCGCATACCGGCATCAGACGAAACGATCAGCTTCGGCGTCGCATCGTCGATGCGCGTAGCCAGCGAACCGGAGGCAAAGCCGCCGAACACAACCGAATGGATGGCACCGATGCGGGCGCAGGCGAGCATCGCAAAAGCCGCTTCGGCGATCATCGGCATATAGATCAGGACGCGATCGCCCTTGCCGACGCCGAGGCTGAGCATGATCGCGGCAGTGCGCATTACTTCCTTTTGCAACTCGGCAAAGGAGTACGCGATTTCCTGATCGGTCTCGGTCGAAATGAAGACCAGCGCACGATCATTCGGTCGCTTCGCCGCATGACGATCCACCGCGTTGTAGCAAAGGTTGGTTTCGCCACCAACAAACCACTTGGCAAATGGCGGACGCGAAAAATCAAGCGTCTGGGTAAAAGGCTTGTGCCAGTCGATCAGTTTGGCCTCTTCCGCCCAAAAGGCGTCGCGGTTTTCGATGGACTGCCGATGAAACTCTTTGATTGTCGTCATGAGACTTCCTCTTGCAAAACGTGAATATCCTGCACCACTGGAGATTATTCCTGCCCGGCGTCTTCGGCTTCCTGCGCCCGGTCAAGCATGCGCTTTTCAATGTCCGCCATAGGCAGACCCAACTTCAACTCTCTTTCAAGCAAACGCAACAAAGGCAAAACCTGCTTGCCCAGTTTGAGCAGATGCGGAATTACCATACTCTCGCGCCCACCGCTAATCAGCTCG
The DNA here is from genome assembly GCA_903939665.1 of uncultured Pseudomonadota bacterium. Classification (GTDB taxonomy): domain Bacteria; phylum Pseudomonadota; class Gammaproteobacteria; order Burkholderiales; family Rhodocyclaceae; genus CAJBIL01. The sequence goes on from CAJAHZ010000142.1 coordinate 2,654, forward strand.
ATGGCATTCCCGATCGCGGGTGCAACCAGTTCAATTTGCGCCTTGGTACTGCAGGCAATCACCCGATTACCACCGCTTTGCTGCGCGGCCTTCAAACGGGCACCAGCCAGTTCGAGCAGTGCGCCGGCCGAGGTCACCCGGTCCTCCGGCGTATTGGCCACACCAACGCTGACCGACAGGCTCAAGCGCTGCCCATGCAAGGAAATATTGGCCGCGGCGATCGCCTCGCGCAGTCGATTGGCGAAAGATTCGCAAGCGGGATACGGCGTACCCGGCGATATGACGGCAAACTGACTGCCGGCAAAATGGCCGAGGCTGTCTTCCTTGCGCATCTTGTTGGCGAGCATTTTCGAGAACCGCATCTGCAACTGCTGCACGACTTCGGCGCCGTGCTCCTCGCGTAACCCCGAGAATCGATCGAAGCCCATCACCATGGCGCTGACCTGACTATCGTGGCGCATGGCGTGCGACATCGCCTGAGCGGCCTGCAACTCAATGTATTTGCGCGTGAATAGTCCGGTATCCGGATCCTGAACCTGCTGCTCGCGATTTTCCTTGAGCTGATTCTGCGTCTGCCACAATTTGACCAGCGAATCGATGCGCGCCAACAGCTCGGAGGCGCCGATGCTCTTGCTGATAAAGTCCGAAACCCCCAGCGCCTTGGCGCGCTGAAGCGCTTCTTCACCTTCCTCGCCGGAGATGATCACCACCGGCATATCCCGGATGCGTGCCAGTTTTGACGCGCGAATCCGCGTTAACAAACCGTAACCGTCGAGCACCGGCATCGACAAGTCGGAAATCACCAGCTGAATCGAGTGATCAAGAACGAGGGCCTGCCAACCCGCCTCGCCATCGACCTCTTCGCGGAAGTCATAATGCTCGCGAATGCGCTTGATGATGGTCGCACGAACCATGCGCGAATCATCGACGATCAGTACGCGGGGGAGTTGGGTCGCGTTATCCATGGGGTCACTCGATCCGTATCAGCGATGACAGCAATCAGGCGCCGGCAATCTCGACAACCACTCGGCCACGCGCGCGGCCCTTGAGGAAGTCATCAAATACGCCCGGCAGATCTTCAAAGCTGATGGTACGCGTCATCTCCCGCAAATGTCGAGGCTGCAGGTCACCCGCCAAACGTTGCCAGACGCCGCTGCGATACGGCTCTCCGATGTATCCCGAGTCGATGCCGAGCAAACTCGCGCCACGCAGGATGAACGGCATGACCGTGGTATTGAGCGAAGTGCTCGCCGCCAGACCGATGCTGGCAATCGTTCCACCCTGCTTCATCGTGCTGGCAATCCAGGCCAGCACATCGCCGCCAAGGTTATCGATAGCGCCAGCCCAGAGCGCCTTGTCAAGCGGGCGAATGCGCGACAGATCGAGTGAAGTGCGCAGCATGACTTCGCTGGCGCCAAGCCCCTTGAGATAATCAAACTCGCTTTCCTTGCCGGTGAATGCGGTCACTTGATAGCCAAGCTTTGCAAGCATATCGACCGCCAGGCTACCAACGCCGCCGGTTGCTCCGGTGACGATCACCGGGCCCTTGGCCGGCGTCAGCCCATTTTCTTCCATGCGAACAATACCGAGCGCCGCCGTAAAGCCCGCTGTACCGAGCGCCATCGCCTCAAACAGAGAAAGACCGGTCGGCAGAGGAACCACCCAATCGGCTGGAACGCGCGCGTATTCAGCGTAACCGCCATGGTGTGCGACGCCGATATCAAAGCTTGTCGCAATCACCTGATCTCCCGGCTTGAAACGCGGGTCAGCGCTGCTTTCGACAACGCCCGAAAGATCAATCCCGCCAACGCACGGATAACGGCGAATAATTCTGCCAACCCCCGTCGCGGCCAAAGCATCCTTGTAGTTGACGCTGGAATAGACGACCTTGATCGTTACCTCGCCCGCATCAAACTGCGATTCGTCCATATTGACAAATCCGCTCTGCGTCTTGCCTTCTTTTTCTTCGATCAGATAAGCCTTGAAGGGGCTCATGCGCACTCCTCTCTGAAGGGCAAATCAGGGTCGCAAGCGATCTCCACTCAACGCCCTAATTCATAATTACGAATTATAAACACAAATTCACACTTCTGGTAAGGGGCAATATTGCAGCCTCAGCCGCACTTGCAGCCGATCGCCCCCAAACCCAGCGCAAAGAGAAAATATACTACGAACCTCCCGACAAACCCATTTGCAGCGCACAAATTCGCCTGTAAATAATTGCCTCCTACCTTTTAAGTAAAATCAATAGGTTCCTGTTCACTATTAAAGCATTACATGAGGAAAAGGCCTCTTCAAGGTTTACTTTCGGTAATATTTCACATAAATTTCGCCTCCATGTTCTGTAAGACACCCGTCACAATCCTGTTTGCTGTCGTGCTGATCGCCCTTTCCGGCGCTGGCGCGGCAAACGCCACCGAGCAGCAAAAGCCGTTTGAAGAGCTTTCGCTGTTTGAACGCTACACCAATAGCGCGCAGGATCTCATCCTCAAAGGCCTGGAGCTGGTCGGCGTGAACTATCGCCGCGGCGGCACCAATATCGACGGCGGCCTGGACTGTAGCGGTTTCGTCCAGCTCGTGTTCAAGGATGCCGTTGGTCTCATTCTGCCGCGCACGGCTCGCGAGCAAAGTCAGGTCGGTGACAACATCGACAAAACCGAACTCAAGGCGGGCGATCTCGTTTTCTTCAACACCATGCGCCACGCCTTCTCGCACGTCGGCATCTATTTGGGCGACAACCGTTTCCTGCATTCACCACGCAGCGGCGCCGAAGTCCGTGTTGAAGACATGCGCCAGAGCTACTGGGTGAAACGCTACAATGGCGCACGCCGCGTGGTCGAGCACTAGCCTCCTGATAAAGCACACCGCCAACGACGTTTTGCGTCGTTTTTTTATATTAACGATCAATAACAATTCTCATTTACAAGCAAAGAGATTTTATTTACCCTGCAGCAGAAACACCGAAAGCTATTCTGACCCGACTGGAACCGACCGATGAAAACCAAGCCAACCCGCCCGCTTGTCGCCATTGCCTTGATCGCCACACTCCTGAATAACGCACAGGCTGAAGAGAACGTGCTCAACCTCTATTCGGCACGCCACTATCAGACAGACGAAGCGCTCTATGCCAATTTCACCAAGCAAACCGGCATCAGGATCAATCGCATCGAGGGCAAGGAAGACGAGTTGCTCGAACGGATCAAGAATGAAGGCGCCAACAGCCCGGCCGACATCCTGCTCACCGTCGATGCGGCACGCCTCGCCGTAGCTCATGAAATGGGGCTTTTTGCGCCGCTCAAATCCGCCTGGCTTGAATCGCGCATTCCGGCGCATCTGCGTACCGATGACTGGTTCTCATACTCAACCCGCGCTCGCGTCATCGTGTATGCAAAAGGCGCAGTGAAGCCCGCAGACGTGCAGAGCTATCAGGATCTGGCAAAGCCGGAGTTGAAGGGCAAGGTGTGCTCACGCTCCGGATCGCACCCCTACAACCTGTCACTGATGGCATCGATCATTGCGCATCAGGGGGAAGCCCGGGCCGAAGAATGGGCTAAAAACGTTGTCGCCAACTTTTCGCGCGCACCCAAAGGGGGCGACACCGACCAGATCAAGGCGGTTGCAGCGGGCGAATGTGCTGTTGCGCTGTCCAATACCTACTATGTCGCACGCCTGATGCGATCGGACAAGGCAGAGGACAAAAAAACCATGGAAAAAGTGGGCGTCATCTGGCCGGATCAACAGGGCTCCGGCACGCACATCAACATTTCCGGGGGCGGCATGCTGAAGACGTCACAGCACAAGGCCGCGGCGATAAAGTTTCTGGAGTACCTGGCGAGCGATGACGCGCAGCGTTACTTTGCCGACGGCAACAACGAGTGGCCGGTTGTGGCCAGCGTCAAGGTCGTCAACCCGGCACTTGACGCGCTCGGCAAATTCAAGGCGGACGTCTTGCCAGTCGGCTCTCTGGCCATGTACCGGAGCAAGGCGCAGATGATCTTCGACCGCGCCGGCTACCGTTGACCGTCGCTCCCCTGAAGAGTCGATGCCTCGCCCGCCGGTGAGGCGTTCTCGCCGGGCTCGGCAGCATCGTCAAAACTTAAGGACACGCTCAGACAACGCTCGACACGCGACAGCAGATCGGCGATCCGGTACGGTTTGATCAGATAGTCGCTGACACGCAATTTCTTGCCGCGCAACACGCTCGAACTATCCACCACGCCGGTCACCATAATTACCGGCATCGCTTCCAGTCCGGTATCCTCGCGCATTTTTTCGAGTACGGAAAAGCCGTCGATGTCCGGCATATTCACGTCAAGCAAGACCAGATCGAATACAGCGGTGGCCAACAGATCGAGTGCCCGACTGCCCGAGCCGGCCGTGACCACATCGTAGCCTTCAAAGCTGAGCGTACGCTGCAGCGAACTGCGTATCTGCTCATGATCATCAACGATCAGAAGTCGCCATTGCTTTCCTGCGCCTGTCGAAGCCATCGTTCAATTTCCTATGCTATGGACATCTGCCGACCGAGCAGAACGGCTGCTTCGGAAGCAGGTACCGGCTTGCTGAAAAAATAACCCTGATACTCCTCGCAACCCAGGTCGGCGATGAAACGCAGGTGTTCCGCCGTTTCCACGCCCTCGGTAATCACCGACATGCTGAAACTACGCGCCAGAAGAACGACCGCGCGGGTAATCGCCGCATCGCCGGGATCGGTTGTGATATTGCGCACGAAAGACTGATCGACCTTCAGCACATCGAGCGGGAATCGTTTGAGGTAAGTGAGACTGGAATAACCCGTACCGAAATCGTCAAGCGCCAGCTTGACGCCCAGCGACTTCAGGCGGTGCATGATGGCGATCGCTCGCTCGGCGCCTTGCATTGCTGTTCCCTCGGTAATCTCGAGTTCCAGCGAAGCAGCGGGCAAACCGGTACGCGACAGCACGCCACTGACCAGTGCGCAGAGATCGTCGTCAGAAAACTGGCGGGCCGACAGATTGACGGCCATCCGCAAGGGCGAAAACCCCTGATCGATCCAGGCCTTGGCCTGAACGCAGGCCGCTTCGAGAATCCAGGCGCCAATGGCGACGATCTGGCCGCTCTCCTCGGCAATCGGAATGAAGCGGACGGGCGAGATTTGCCCGAGCTCCGGATGCTGCCAGCGTATCAAGGCCTCAAAACCGATAATGCGACCGCTGATCACGTTAAGTTGCGGCTGGTAATAAACCTCCAGTTCGCCGCGCTCGATCGCGCGATGCAAATCGTTGTGGAGGCGCAAGCGATCGCCGGCCGCCGCATTCATCTCCGGCGCAAAATAGGCAAAACCGGAACCGCCGCCGCGCTTGGCTTCGCCGAGCGCCGTTTCCGCGTGCTCAAGCAGCACATCACTGCTCACACCGTCATGTGGATACAGACTGATCCCGGCGCTGGCATCAATAAACAACTCCTGCCCCTCAATACTGACCGGCTCAGCAATATGCGCAAGCAGGCGTCTGGCCAGATCGTCGACATGATCGTTGCCGCCCACCTCGGCCAGCGTGACCGCAAACAGAACACCGCCCAGGCGTGCAACACCATCAAAAGGGCTTGAGCAGATCGAGCGGTCGATTTCAGCCTGCAAACGATCAGCGATCGCCCGTAACAGGCGATCCCCCGCGGCATGGCCAAGAGAATCGTTGATGCGGCTGAAGCCTTCGAGCCCGACAACGATCAGCGCCAGCCGGCCCTGCTGACGACTCATTGCCGCGAGCGCATGCGGCAGGCGTTCAAGCAAAGCCTCGCGATTGGGCAAGTCGGTTACCGGATCAACCACCCGCAAACGCCGGGCCTCGGCGGACAAACGGTCGTTTTCAGCCCGCTGGGCCGCCGCACGCTCCAGACGCGAGCGCAGCGCCGCGAGCAATTCATCGCGCTGAAAAGGCTTGGTCAGGTAATCATCGGCGCCAATATTCATTCCCTGGCGCATGGCGGAGCGATCGGCCATGGCCGTCAGCAGGATGACCGGGATTTGCGACATCGATGGGTCGCTGCGCATCGCGCCAAGCAGCGCATGGCCGTCCATCACCGGCATCATGACATCGCTGAGCACCAGATCGGGCTTGCGTGCAGCAATGCACTTGAGCGCTTCCGCCCCGTTTTCAGCCCCTTCTGTGGTGAAACCTTCGATGCCAAGCAGGCGCTGCAGATTACTGCGAATGGTCGGCTCATCCTCGACCACGAGAATAAGACTCATGGCAAACCCTTGGCTGCCAGATGCCGCGCGATCAGTCCGCGCACATCGCCCAGAATGAAGGGCTTCGTGACATACGCGCTCGCACCGTGCTGAAGGCCGCGCTCGACTTGCTCCCGCGATGCGCCGGCGGTCAGAAAGATGAACGGTGTCTTGGCAATCGACGGATCGGCGCGCAATGCATCAAGCACGCCGACACCGTCCAGCACCGGCATCATCATGTCGCACAGAATCAGATCAGGTCGCAAGCTGCGCGCCATAGCGAGCCCCTCCTGGCCGTTTTCGGCCTCGAACAGCTCGTGGCCCTCAAGCCTCAGAAAGCGCAACAGATTGGCGCGAATCGGCGCCTCGTCTTCAATTACAAGAATTCTTGCCATGATTCAATCAATTGACACCCAGGTTATTTCAACGATTTTGAGAAAATCATTCGAACTGTCGCAAACACCCCGCTTCGAACCACTCGCAAGAAGCGCACGAGTCGACACCGCTCATGCTGACCTCACATCCCGCCAGAGGCAAGCCGCTCACCGGCAGTTTTACCGTAAACCGGGCGCCCCGACCCAACTCACTCTCCACTTTTATCCTGCCACCGTGCACCGCGACCGACCTGCTGACAATCGCCAGCCCCAGGCCGGTGCCCGGAATGTTGCCAACGTTCGTCGCGCGATGGAAAGACTCGAACAATTTTGGCAAATCGCCGGCAGGAATCCCGATCCCCTGATCGGCCACCACAAAAGATGCCACACAATCCTCAATACGCACTGAAAAATCAACCACACCGCCATCGGGCGAATATTTCAGCGCGTTCGACAGAAGGTTGCCCAGAATATGCCGCAGCAATTTTTCGTCCATGGCGACCGGCACGCCCCCGGTATCGATATCGATACGAAGCTCCGGGCGCAAACCTGCGACCTCCTCGGCGGCAACCTCGGACTCGGCGGCAAGTTCACGACAAAAGCGTTCAAGATCGAGCGCAACCGGCGAACATTCAAGACGTCCCGCATCCGCCTGACCGATGATCAATACGTCATCCAGCATCTGCGTCATGCGCATGACGCCCGTCTCAATGCCGTCAAACAAGCCGTCGCGTTCTTTCTTTTCAAGCCGCTCGCTGTAATGGCGCAGCAGTTCTGCCGACGAAAGAATGGTCGACAGTGGCGTCCGGAACTCATGCGAGGTCATCGAGACAAAGCGCGACTTCATGTGATTGAGCTCTTTCTGCTGAGCCAGCGCCGCCTGAACATCAGCCTCTGCCCGCTTGCGCGCCGAAATATCGAGCACCACCCAGACGGTTCCCTGACACAGATCGGCGGGATTAACCGCCTTCCCGGAAATGGAGCCCCAGAACATGGCGCCATTGCAGCGGCGCAACTGCAATTCGGTTTCATAGACTTGCCCCGCACGCACCGCTGACGAAACCTCTCCGCCGACACGAAGGTAGGCTTCGCGGCTCGAATAGAGGGACTCCAGGGATCGATCAAGGTAGTCGTCAAGCCGCCCGCCAAACATCTCCAGCATGCCCCGGTTAGCCCAGTGCACGCGCCCTTCGGGGTTGAGAAAGGCAATGCCGACCATCGAGTGCTCAAGCACCGTCTCACGCTCGACCAGCGTGCGCCGCAGATTTCCCTCCAACTGCTTGCGCGCACTGATGTCGGTAAAGAAACACAAGGTCGCGATCCGCCCTTCCCATTGAATAAGCACCGCCCCCACTTCAAGCCAGGTCGCCGTCCCATCCTTGTGCACAACACGAAAATCGTAGCGCGGCTCGACCGTTTCACCGCCCAGTCGCCGCTGATGCCGGGAAAGCACCTGCTCACGATCATCCGGATGAACGATTCTCTGAAACTCGATGCTGTACAACTCTTCAGTCGAATATCCGGTGATTTCGCAGGCACGCGGGTTGGCAAACACCATGCACCCGTCCTGGACAAGGGCAATGCCCTCACGAACGTTCTCGATTACCAGGCGATATTTTTCCTCGGAGTCGCGCAAGGCATGCCGGGCCGTCTCAAGCGCCTCGCCTCTTTCGGACAGTTCTGTCGTCCGTTCGACAATCCGGCTTTCCAATTGGCGATTCAGATCGTTCAGGCAGATTTCCGGCTCGCGCCGCACCGCGACATCTGTCGCCACACCGTTTCTGTTGCAGGTATTCACGGCGCAGCTCTCCGCGTGCACGATGCAGGCGCGGAGCGTCCGATGAGAGGCTTTTTGGAAAATGATGCTGCCATTGCTGCCATTGAATTCCCCGCAACCGGCTAACAGACGGTTAGCTTAGCATACGCCTACAGCATACAACCAGAGCAACAAGCGATTCAGCGCCGGCTTCGTGCGATCTGCCGTGACAGGGCAATCAGGGGCAATAGACCGACCGCGACAATCGCCAGCGCCGCCGTCGACGCTTCGGCCAGGCGCTCGTCCGACGCCAGCGTATAAGCCTGTGTCGCCAGCGTATCGAAGTTGAAAGGACGCATGACCAGCGTTGCCGGCAACTCCTTCATCACATCGACAAACACCAGCAGGCCGGCCGTAAACAGGCTGCCGCGCAAGATCGGCAGGTGCACACGGCGCAAGGCTTCGCCCTGCCCGGCCCCCAGACTGCGCGCCGCATCGTCCATGCTGGCAGTGATCTTGGCCAGGCTGGAACCCACCGACTGCAAAGCCACGGCAAGAAAACGCACAAGGTAGGCATAGACCAGTGCCGCAATACCCCCTGTGATCAACAAACCCGGATTGTTGCCGAACCAGAGCATCCATTGTCCGACCAGCCAGTTATCGAGCCGCGTCACGGGAATTAGCACGCCGACCGCAATGACCGAACCGGGTACCGCATAGCCCAGACTGACCAGACGGTTTAGCGCACGCGCCGGCAAGCCTCGGGAAAGGCGCGCACCATAGGCCAGCAGTAAAGCCAGCGCCACCGCAACCAACGCCGTCAGCCCGGCCAGCACAAAACTGTTGCGCGCCAGGGCAAGGAATCGTTCGCCGAATTGCGCATCGCCGTCGGTCAGCGCCAGACGCAGGAGCAGACTCGCCGGCAGCAAAAAGCCGAGGATCAACGGGACGGCGCAAAGCAGCGTGGCAGCCGCCGCATGCCAGCCGCGCAAACGATAGCCGGCGAGCGGACGATTGCGCCCCGTCGTATTGTGAAAGCGTGCTCGACCGCGCGAGCCGTGTTCAATCAGCAGCAGAACGATGACAAAACCGAGCAACGCCGCCGCCAGTTGGGCTGCCGCGATACGGTCGCCGAGCGAGAACCAGGCGCGGTAAATTCCGGTGGTGAAAGTCGACACGCCAAAGTAGGACACGGTACCGTAATCGGCCAGCGTCTCCATCAGCGCCAAAGTCGCCCCGGCTGCTACCGCCGGACGCGCGAGCGGCAGGGATACGCGAAAAAAACTGCGCCAAGGCCCCAGCCCGAGCGTGCGCGCCGCTTCCAGCATGCCGCTGGCACGCTCGATGAACGCCGTGCGCACCAGCAGATAGACATAGGGATAGAGAACAAAAACGAACATCAGCACCGCACCGCCAAGCGTGCGCACATCCGGAAACCAATAATCGGCGCGGCTCCAGCCGAAAGACTCACGCAAGGCGCACTGCAGCGGACCGACGAACTGCAGAAAATCGGTATAGACATAGGCCAGAAC
>CAJAHZ010000143.1 GCA_903939665.1 uncultured Pseudomonadota bacterium
ATCCACAGAAACTGTGCGTAACTTTGTTGCGTCACACAAAAGGCGGTGAGGATGTCGGCGTATTGCTTTTTTCTCAGTGAATCATTCCATGCGAATGTGATTTGCCGGTCCGGGCGAAATCGGGATGGGGCGGTGTGTGATAATCGTCTGCTCATTGACTGACCCTCAATCATCTACGTCGGGGTGCCACCGTGCCGCACGCGATCCATCGTTTGTCCTGTCGTTTTTTGGCTGCTGTCGGCGGCGCTTTGCTGGTTTGCAACTTCGCCGCAGCAGCCGGGCTGCGGCAGTTCTCGCCGCAAGGCCAGATCGACCAGCAGATACGCGCAACAGCGGTGTTCAGCGCCGATATGGTGCCGCTCGGCCAGCCCGATGCGGCTGCGCCGTTTGTTGTCGATTGCGGCGCGGTGAAGGGCAAGGGGCGCTGGAGCGATGCGCGCAGTTGGTCGTATGCGCTGGAGCGTCCGCTGCAGCCGGGGGAGCGCTGCGATTTCCGCTTGAAGCCGGGTCTCAAGGCAAGCAACGGCGAGGCGGTTTTTGCCGAAGCGGGCTACGCTTTTTTTGCTCCCGGCCCGTGGCCGCGCTCACTGACGCCGCGTCCGGGTGGCGCGATCGAGGAGGATCAGGCATTCATCATCGATGTCAGCGGCGCGCTCAAGCGCGAGTCGGTCGAGCGCAATGTCTGGTGCGAAGCCGATGGTGTCGGCAACCGCATTCCGGTGCGCATCCTGCCCGACGCGACGCGCAACGAAATTCTGCTTGCGCTGCATCGCGACTTGTCGCCGGGCACGCTGGCGGTCGCCTGTGCCGAACGTCTGCCGGCTGGGGCAAAGATGCGGCTGGTGTGGGGCAAGGGGGTTGAAGCAGAGAGTGGCGCCAAGTCGAGCCGCAACGAAAGTTTTCCTTATCTCGTTCGCGAGCCGTTTCGCGCCAGCTTCAGCTGCGAACGCGAGAAGGCCTCGGCGCCGTGCTCGCCGCTGTCCGATCTGCGCGTCGAGTTCTCGGTGCCGATCGACGTCAAGCTCACGGCCGGCGTTCGCCTTGTCACACCCGAGGGAACGCGTCTGCCGCTCAAGCGCGAGGGCGACGAGCTTGGTGCAAATACGGCGCGCGATGTCGTCTTCAAGCGCCCCTTCCCGCAGAACGCCGAACTGAAAATCGAGCTGCCGAGCGACGTAAAGGACGAAGCCGGCCGCCCGCTGAGCAACGCCGCCAGCTTCCCGCTCAAGCTACGCACCGGCACGCTGCCGCCGCTCGCCAAGTTTCCGGGCGCCTTCGGCATTATCGAGTGGAAGGAGGGCGGTGTGCTTCCGGTCACGCTGCGCAACGTCGAAGAAAAACTGCCGGTCGCCAATCTGCAACTGCCCGCCGAGGGTGCGCATCGTTTTACCGCTCAACGCCTGACCGATGATGCCGAAGTCATTGCTGCGATCAAGGCGCTGGCCAGGTTCGAGCAGCAGACAGGCAAGGTCAGGATCGGGCAGGGCAAGGAAGCGCAGGATTACGAAGATCCGTTTTATGCGCGTGAGCTCCCCTTTCTCAAGGGCAAGGCGGGCACGCTCAGCCGTGAGCTGCCGAAACCCGGCGGCAGCGCTGAGTTTGAGGTGATTGGCATCCCGCTGCAGAAACCCGGGTTTCACATTGTCGAAATCGAAAGTCGCCTGCTTGGTGCTGCGCTGCTGGCGACGCC
>CAJAHZ010000144.1 GCA_903939665.1 uncultured Pseudomonadota bacterium
CAGGGTTGAGCCGCGCCACGCACCCGGGCGGCTCAAGTTGTGGCTTTCTTCGCTGCGCCGCACCTTTGCCGAGGCCGAGGCGCTGTACATGGCGGTTCGCACCCTGCGTGGGGTGGATGAAACGACGCGCATGCTTGAATTGCATGGCAGTCCGTCCTGGCGCACTGCGGCCTGAGTATCTGTGAAAAAAAACAAAAACCTACCGCAGAGGCGCACCCCAAGGGTATTTCCTTCGGGGCACAGAGGCGCGGAGAAAACGCAGAGAAAACCGTTTGTTTTTGGTTTTTCTCTGCGAAACCTCTGTGTCTCTGCGCCTCTGCGGTAAGGGTCGGTTTTTCCTGAGCAATGCAAGCCACTTCCCGCGTGCCAACGAGTGCGCAGACCGGTATCCATGAGCATCTGGCAAGGCTGCTTGATCGCCACGTCGGATCGCCTTTTCGCAAGCCTTACGCCGACTACAACCGCGCCGCATTTGACGCCAGCTTTGAACGTCGCCAGCAAGTGGCACCGAATGCGCCGCTGATTCTCGACGCCTGTTGCGGCGTCGGCGAGAGCAGCATCGCGCTGGCCAGGGCGTTCCCGCAACATTACGTGATCGGTGTCGATCAGTCCGAGTCGCGCTTGATGCGCGGCAAGCCGGACGGCCTCGTCGTGCCGCCCAACCTTGATCTGGTGCGCGCCGATCTGGTGGACTATTGGCGCCTGATGCGCGATGCCGGCATTCGCCTCGACCGGCACTATCTGCTGTATCCCAACCCGTGGCCAAAGATCGGTCATGTGAGCCGGCGCTGGCACGGTCATCCGGTTTTTCCGGCAATGCTCGAACTGGGCGGCGTGCTGGAGTGCCGCAGCAACTGGCGAATCTATGTTGAAGAGTTCTCCTTCGCCACTCAGCGCCTGACCCGGCAAGCGGCCGTGTGCGAAGCTTATGCGCCCGCCGAAGCGCTGACACCTTTCGAAAGAAAATATTTCAACTCGGGTCATGCGCTGTTTCGCACGGTGGTCAACCTGGGTTCGCCGAGTGCCTGAGATGACCGATGCCTGCCATTCCTGCGGTGCCTGCTGTGCTGCATTTCGCGTTGATTTCCACTGCGCGGATCTTGCCTCGGCGGCCGGCGGCTTCGTGCCGGTGGCGCTCACCTTGCCGCTCACGGCAACGCTGGTCCGCATGCGGGGCACCGACGACGCGCCGCCACGCTGCATCGCGCTGGCCGGCGAGGTCGGCAAGTCGGCGCGTTGTACGATCTACGAACAGCGCCCCGGTCCCTGCCGTGATTTCGCCCCCTACGCGCCGCTCGGCATTGGCGATGACGCGTGTGATCGCGCACGACGGCGTTACGGCTTGCCGCCACTGAGTGTCGGCTAGGCGGATCAAGTTTTCCGGGAATTGATGTGTATCAAGCGGGATAGCGCCACGTCCGGGATAATTCGCGTCGCGTCCTCTATAGTACGCACTTTGCATTGGAGTTCAGTCTGATTGCATGGAATGCACCATCCAGTCTCTGAACTCGACAGGAAAACGTAATGAGCAGGAAGCTCTTTTCGCGCCTGAACATCCGCTTGCTGATTCTATTGGCCGTCTCGGCGGTGCCCGCTTTCGGGATCATTCTCTATTCCAGTAACGAGCAGCGCAATCAGGCGCTGGCTAACGCCGAAAGGCAGTCGCTGGCGGTGGTGCGTGGCATTACTGCCCGGCAATACGCGCTGATGAAGCAGTCGCACGACCTGCTTGAGGGGCTGTCGCGTAGCCCGGAGTTGCGCAATACGATTGGCCAGCAGTCGTGCGGCAGCCTGCTGTCGCGCAAGCGCGCCATGCTGGCCCATTACGAGGACTTTTTTGCCGCCGATGTTGACGGTGTGATTGTTTGCAGCGCCAATCCTACAGCGGTCGGTATCAACGTGGCCGATCGCGCCTACTTTCAGCGGGCCCGTGAAAGCAGGGAGTTTGCAGTCGGCGATTATCAGATCAGCCGCATTTCCGGCAAGAGCACGGTTTTTCTGGCGCATCCCGTGTTGGATGAATTTGGCGGTATCGAGGCCGTCATTGCCATTGGGCTGGATCTCGACTGGCTGGGCGATCTCGTTTCCGGCTCGGCGCTGCCCTTGGGCTCAGTGTTGACGCTGGTTGACGGCATGGGAACGCTACTGGCGCGCACCCCTGACCCTGAGGGCTGGGTAGGGCGGGTGGTTTCCGACCGCGATGAGTTTTTGCAAGTGGTGGCGGGCTCGGGTAGCGGCACTTATGAGTCCTTTTGGCTGGACGGCGTGCGCCGGGTGACTTACGTTTCCCAGCTGTACCCGGGCAAGGCTGGCGGGATTTTTGTGCGGGTTGGGGTGCCCAGGTCTGCGTTGTTCAGCGAAATCAACAATAGCCTCTTGCGCAATACCTTGCTGATGCTGGTAGCGGTAATGCTGATGCTGGTTTTTGGCTGGCTGGCGGCCGAGCGCCTCGTGCTGCGGCGTGTGCGTGATCTGGGCGATACCGCGCGTTTGTTTGGCGCCGGCGATCTTGCGGCGCGCCCCCGAATCCCACCGGACGATGGAGAACTCGGCGACCTGGCGCGTGCGTTTGATGAGATGGCGACCGGACTCAAGGAGAATCAGCAACTCGTCGAGTATCTGGCGACGCGCGACAGCCTGACCAATCTGCCCAATCAAAACCTGTTTATCGACCGCGCCGCGATGGCGATGGCCTGGGCAGCCAGGAGAAGTCGGTTTTTCGCCGTCGCGGTGGTCAATGTCGATCGTCTCGACGTGATCAGCGACAGCCTGGGGCGGGGTCATGGCGACGAGTTGTTGCTGGCGGTGGCCAAGCGTCTTGAGGGCTGCATGCGTAGCGAAGACACCTTGGCGCACTTCGAGGGCAGTGAGTTTGGTGTCTTGTGGGCGGATCTGGAGGGGGACGATGCTGCGGTTGCGGCTGCTACACAGCTGGCCGAGGGCTTTGCCAGCCCGTTCGAGATCGAAGGCGGGCAACTGCACGTCAGCGCGAGCATCGGTGTCGCGCTCTATCCGCAAGATGGCGAGAGCGTGCAAACGCTGATGAAGCACGCTCATTCAGCAATGCATCGCGTCAAGGAGGCGGGGGGCGACGGGGTGCAGTGTTATGCGCCGCAGATGACAGCCGACGCTGCGGAACGTCTTGGGCTCGAGCAGGCCATGCGACTGGCGCTGGTGCGTGGCGAGTTTGAACTGTACTACCAGCCGAAGGTCGATCTGGATACCGGCGCGATGGCCGGCATGGAAGCGCTGATTCGCTGGCGGCATCCCGAGCTGGGCATGATTTCGCCCGCGCGCTTTATCCCGCTGGCCGAAGAGACCGGGCTGATTGTAGGCATCGGCGAGTGGGTGATACGCACGGCCTGTGGGCAGATCCGGGATTGGCGAAACGCCGGCTTGTCGCCGGTCAGCGTTGCCATCAACCTATCTGCACGGCAGTTCTGGCAAGGCGGGATTGTCGCCCTGCTGCAGAGCGTTCTGGCCGAAACCGGTATCGCCGGCGCGCTGGTTGAGCTCGAAGTCACCGAGAGCGCAATCATGCGTGATCTCGATGCAACCGTCGCGTCGCTGTTTGAATTGCGTCAACTGGGCTGTTCGATTTCAATTGACGATTTCGGTACCGGCTATTCGTCGCTTGGTTACTTGCGGCGTTTGCCGCTCAACAAGCTGAAGATAGACCGTTCGTTTATCAAGGACATAACGCAGGACCCGACGGCTGCATTGCTTACCCGCGAAATCATCGCCATCGCGCATGCGCTGGGGCTGACCGTGATTGCCGAAGGCGTCGAGCACGAAGCTGAGCTCGCTTTTCTTGTGCAGAATCACTGTAACCAGATCCAGGGCTTCTACTTCAGCCGCCCCCTGCCTGCTGCCGATATCCAGAAATTGCTCGAAGAGAAAAAATGCTGGGTGGTCCCGCCGCGTTGAGTTCGTGTTGACTCGCGCTCCGTTCGGATGGCCAGATCTGCGACAATGGCGGGTCTCGGGGCAACGCCCCGGATCTCTTTTGGGAACCGTTTCATGAGCATTGTTCTTCCCGTTCGCGGTGATTATATTCAGCTTGACCAGGCGCTCAAGGCGACCGGGTTGTGCTCCTCCGGTGGCGTCGCGCACTTGGAGATCGAGTCTGGCAAGGTCCGGGTCGACGGTCATCCGGAAACCCGCAAACGCGCAAAATTGCGGCCCGGACAGCGCATCAGCTATGGCGATGAGGTGATTGATCTGGTTGCTGAATCGCAGTCCTGACGCCTGTTCGCCTCATCAACGGCTCGGCCACCGACTTTTCTCATTTTTCTGGATGAATTGCTGCGACCGAAGCTTCACAGGGGCGCTTATATCTTATATCATATAGAAGACTTGATCGGGTGTTGCCGAGAGGACGGCTTTCAAGCGCTTGTGCGCTTTGACAAGTGCGTGCAATTTGCGCTGCAGCCCCGCTCCAGCCTTGCAGTACAATAATCGTTTCGCCATTGTGCAACCTTTGAGAAAGGACGTCGCCGTGCTTGAATCCTATCGTGCCCACGTCGCCGAGCGCGCTGCGCTTGGCATCCCGCCGCTGCCGCTGACTGCCAAGCAGACTGAAGAACTGATCGCGTTGCTGAAGAACCCGCCCAAGGGCGAAGAGCAGGCGCTGGTCGAACTGATCACCTACCGTGTTCCCGCCGGTGTCGATGACGCTGCCAAGGTCAAGGCCGAGTTCCTGGCCAAGGTTGCCAAGGGCGCCGAATCCTGCGCGCTGATCTCGAAGACCAAGGC
>CAJAHZ010000145.1 GCA_903939665.1 uncultured Pseudomonadota bacterium
CCAGCGCGCACCACCTGCTGTCCGACCCGGGCATGAGTGCCGAGTGGAAGGTGCTGAACACCTCCTACTTCATGTACTTCGCTGTGATGGCCTCGATGATCCACGGCTTCACCGTTCCTGGTTGTATTGAAGCCGCTCAGCGTCGCAAGGGCTACACCAACGGCCTGTTCGAGTGGCTGCGCAAGGCACCGTGGGGCAACCCCGTGTTCTCCGGCATGTTCATCTCGCTGGTCAGCTTTGGCTTCCTCGGCGGCATCTCCGGCGTTGTTCTGGGTACCGAACAGATCAACATGCTGATGCACAACACCTTCTACGTTCCGGGTCACTTCCACACCACCGTGGTAACCGGTACGACGCTGGCGTTTATGTCGATCACCTACCTGCTGGTTCCGGTGCTGTTCCGTCGCGAAATGATTGCGCCGAAGCTGTGCATGATCCAGCCTTACCTGTTCGGTATCGGCATGTCGATCACCGGTCTGGTCATGATGGGTGCCGGTACACTGGGTGTTTCCCGTCGTCACTGGGACATGGCTTTCTCCGGCTCGCCGTTCCAGTATGAGTGGCCAGGCGCTGCTTATCTGATGATGGGTCTGACCGGCATCTTCGGCGTGATCACCATTATTGGTGGCGCAATGTGGATCCTGCTGGTGGTCGGTTCGCTGCTGTTCGGCAAGAAGCTTGAAGGCGGCCCTGTTTCTGACAAGCCGACCCCGATTCCGGATCAGACAATGGCCTCCGCCGCGTCGCACTCGGGCAGCGAAGAGCACACCCCGGTTCCGGGCACTGTCGTACTGGCCATGCTGCTGCTGGTCTGCTTCGTCCTCTACTACTATGTGAACTGGAAGTACCTGTCCGAAGTCTGGTTGCTGAGCTAATCAGGCATTAATCCCCGCGCCCACGGCGCGGGGCCTGCCTCAATCGGGCTTGCATAGCAAAGCGCAGGCCCGATTCAAGCAGGTTTCACCTCGATGCAATTCACTTGAGCATTACGCCCCCAACACCTATGCAATCGACACTACCGCCCAGCAGCGCTTCCGGTTTGCCCATTCGTGCCGTTCTGAGCCTGTTCAAGCTGCGCATTGGCGTCGTCATCACGTTTACCGCGCTGGCGGGATTGGCCGTCAGCCCTGGCGCCAGCCTGAGCTTGACGCAACTGATCGTGCTGACGCTTTCCGTGCTGGTTTCCTCGGCCAGCGCAGGCGCCTTCAATCAGTATTACGAACACGACCTCGACCCGCTGATGGCGCGCACCAAGACACGGCCCTTCGTCACCGGCGAGATCAAGCACAGCCCGGTCTGGCTAGTCGTTATCGGCGCACTGATGGTGCTGTCGGTTGGCGCCGCCTGGATCGCACTGAATGCCTGGTCGGCGCTCTTCGTTTTCCTCGGTGCCTTCTTTTACGCCATCGTCTACACCGTCTGGCTGAAGCGCCGCACCTGGCTCAATATCGTTTTTGGCGGTCTGGCCGGCAGTTGGGCTGTACTGGCTGGCGCCAGCGCCGCTGACCCGCAACTGGGCGCCGTTCCGCTGGCACTGGCTTTTATTCTTTTCTTGTGGACGCCCCCACACTTCTGGAGCCTGGCGATCGCTTGCCGCGAAGATTACAAGGCGGCAGGGGTACCGATGCTGCCCGTGGTTGTCGGCGACAAACGCGCGGCGCAGGCCATTTTTTACAGCACACTGGCACTGGTCGCTGCGTCTTTTCTGCCCATGGCTTTCGGCCTTGGGCTCGTCTATGGCGCCGGAGCAGCCGCAGGCGGCTTCCTGTTCATACAGAAAGCCTGGCTCCTTGTACAAAATCCGAGTCGCAAAACGGCGATGAGCTGCTTTTTTGCTTCGCTGATTCAGTTGACACTGGTGCTGCTCACCGCAATCGTCGACGCCCAACTCTAAACTGACCTCCCTCGGTGATTCCTTTATTTCTGCGGTCCGCACTCGCTGCGGCGTTGGTCTTCTTGGCCACACCGCTGCTTGCTGCGGACGCTGCAGGCGAAAAGCCAAAGCTTGCCGCCCGCCCGCAGGGACTCAACACCGA
>CAJAHZ010000146.1 GCA_903939665.1 uncultured Pseudomonadota bacterium
GACATCACCTCTTCGAAGCTGCGCAATTTTTATTACCGGAAATGTTGGCCCATCACCGGGTGGGTATTTCTGAAGCGCTAGTCCGTTCAAATAATCAGCTGTCTTATCAAGGCTTCGAATTTCCCAACCTTTGGGTATATGACCAAGCGAGGAGTCTTGAAAAGCATTGGGGAAAAGGTTTGCTGTTGCTTCTTCTATGCCAATTGGCTTGTTGCCATCAACCTTGGCTCGAACGGGACATTACCTTCTGACAAGCCGCGCTACATCTTTGGTGCCGATCAGACAGACTCGACTGAAATGCTGAGCGGCGGCAGCCAGTCCGACAACCTCTACGGCGGGGGTGGCAATGACGTCCTCTACGGCTACGATAGCGCCGACTACCTCGAAGGCAACGCCGGCAACGACAACCTGAGCGGCGGTGCCGGCAAAGACCTCCTCCTCGGCGGCACCGGCAACGACACCCTCGACGGCGAGGCCGGCAACGACCTCCTCAAAGGCGGCGATGGTCTCGATACCTACGCCTTCACCGGCAACTACGGCACCGACATCATCACCGACAGCGACGGCAGCGGCATGATCAAGGTCGACGGGCAGCTGCTCGGCAGCGCCGACCAGACCTTTGAAAGCATCTACAAAGACGCCGCCTCAGGCCAGACCATCGTCAAGCTCAATGGCGGCACCAGCCTCGTCATCCTGAAAGAAGGCGCAGCTGACCGCATCCTGATCAACGACTGGTCGACCGCCAAGGCGCTGGGCCTCACGCTGCAAGGCACCGTCCCCGCAGCACCGGTTGCCACGCTCAGCGGCGACTTCAAGAAAGCCATCGACGGCAACAACTACGTAATGATGGCAAATGGCAACTACGCCAAAGATGGTGGCGAAGCCAATGCCCTCGACCTGATCAGCGGCACGGCCGGCAACGACGTCATCGACGGTAAGGGCGGCGACGACGCGCTCTCGGGGATGGCTGGTGACGACTACATTATTGGCGGTGATGGCGGCGATGAAATACAGGGCGGAATGGGCAAAGACACGCTCATTGGCGGTATCGGCGACGACGCCATTTATGGTTCAAGTGATCTGGCCATCAACAAGCCAACGTGGGTCGACTTTGTCCGACCGGTCAATAATTACCCCAACCCACAAGCCACCGGATTCAACTGGACGGCAGGCTACGCCGTCACGTCGAGCAATGAGGTGCCCCTCGGCTTCAGCGATGCGCCCAGAAACCGTTTGGTCGGCGACCAAGGCAACCTCATCGATGGCGGATCAGGCAACGACTTCATTGCGGCGGGTACCGGCGCAGATGTCGTGCATGGCGGCGCCGATAAAGATTATATCTATGGAATGGACAAGGATGATGTCCTGTTCGGCGATGGCGGCAATGACGTGATCTATGGCGACGGGAACCTGCCTGATGGCAATTCCGTCGTCTGGACTGCGTTTGAAAACCATGGCAACGACATTATCGATGGCGGCGATGGCGACGACTATATCTACGGCCAAGGCGGGAACGACATCATTTTTGGGGGAATTGGGAACGACACGATTTGGGGCGATGACGATGAGGCCGTTCTTCCGGTAGCCAACCATGGCAACGACTTCCTCTTCGGCGGCGCGGGTTCGGATCAGCTTGTTGGCGGGGCAGGCGACGACTATCTGGAAGGCGGCACGGAGGTTGACACGATCTGGGGTAGCGCCGGCAACGACGTCTACTTCTTCAACGCCGGCGACGGTGTGGATACCCTCTACGACAATAAGGGGGAGAAGAACATCCTCCGCTTCGGTGCGGGCGTCGATGCTTCCACAATCAAACTGCGGCTCGGCTCATTGTTGCTCGATCTGGGCAATGGCGATGCCGTGCATATTGGCGATTTCGACCAGAACGACGTTTTTAACAGCTCGTCGATCAGCCGCTTCGAGTTTGCCGACGGCAGTGCGCTGACAACGACCGAACTGCTGGCACGCGGCTTTGATCTGGAGGGGACGGCGGGCGATGACTATATTGCCGGCACCAATACGACGGATCGGATCACCGGCCATGGAGGCGACGACATCCTGGCCGGCTTTGCCGGTGACGACGTACTCAACGGCGGGATCGGTACGGATATGCTGGAGGGCGGTACGGGCAATGACCGCTACCTGATCGATGCCGGCGACAGCCACGTGGCCGCCAACGGCACCGTCGAACTGATCAGGGATGCCGCTGGAGATGACACCGTGCGCTTCGGTACCGCTGTCGACCGTTCGACCTTCAATGTATACAGCGCCGCCGGGCAGGAGGGTACGCCGTTGCTGGTGATTGATTCAGGCGCCGGCGACCGCCTGGCGATTGCCAACGGTGTGACCGACTCGATTGAACATTTCGAGTTTGCCGATGGCTTGCAGCTCAGTGTCAGCGACCTGATTGGCCACTATTCCGATTTCGCAATAAGTGCCGGCGGGGCCGGCACGACGGCCCGCCTCTATGGCGGTAAAACCGATGAAATACTTACCGTTAACGGCGACACCCTGATCTCGGGTGGCCTGGGCAACGACACCCTCTTGCTGCAAGGTCATCACAACACGGTGCGCTACCGCAGGGGCGATGGTCACGACAACGTGACGGCTACGGCACACGACAACATCTTGCGACTGACCGGCGGCGTTACTGCCGCCGATCTCAAGTGGGTACCCGGTGGATTGATGCTGCAGATCGGCGATAACCTGGCCGACACAATGAGTTTCAATGACTGGGCTGGCAATGCCGCGCAAGCCCCGTTTGCGCACGTCGAATTCGACGACGGATCGACCTTGAGTTTTACCGATCTGCTGGCGCGCGGCGTGGATATCACCGGGACGGCCGGCGACGACCTGCTGGTCGGCACGGCCCTGGCCGACCGTATGGCCGGCGGTGCCGGCAACGACACCTACCGGATCGCGGAGACAGCCGATCAGGTGATCGAAGCCGCTGACGAGGGGCTGGATACGGTGGAAGCGGCCATCGATTATCAGTTGGGCGACAACCTGGAAAACCTGACGCTCACCGGGAGTGCCTTGAATGGCACCGGCAATGCGCTGGCCAATCGGCTGTTCGGCAATGCCGGGAACAACACGTTGAGTGGTGGCGCTGGGGATGACTATCTGGACGGGGGGAGTGGCAACGACAGGCTGCTGGGCGGTGAGGGGAAAGATACCTATCGGCTATCCCGACTGGCGGGGAACGATCTTCTGGTCGGGCACCTGCGCTTCGGTGCAGGCTTTACGCTGAGCGACATCCACAGCCAGGAACTGGACAACGGCGGCCTGCTGCTGCGCTACGGCGCCAATGAAGTGCGCATCGAGAATGCCGCCGGCTTTACCACCGTGCAACTGGCTGATGGTGATCTTGCATTCCGTAGAGC
>CAJAHZ010000147.1 GCA_903939665.1 uncultured Pseudomonadota bacterium
GTCGCTCGCTCGGGGGCCGACGAACTCGGCCTCGACCCGATGGGGCTCAACCAGACCGACACTTTTCTCGTGCTCAAGCCGATTGCACAGTGGCGCACGCCCAGCAAGGAATGGCTGACCGATCAGTTGCGCGAGGTCATGAAAGACTTCCCCGGCATTACTTACAGCTTCACGCAGCCGATCGAAATGCGCGTTTCCGAGATGCTCACCGGCGTACGCGGTGACATCGCCGTCAAGGTATTCGGCCCCGATCTGGCGGAACTGGGCCGTATTGCCGGCGAAATCGAAACACTGCTCAAAAACACGCGCGGCAGCGAGGAGGCTTTCACGCTGAAGAACGACGGCGTGCAGTACCTGCGGGTCGACGTCGACCGCCTGGCCGCTGGTCGCCTCGGCCTGAATGTCGACGAACTGCAAGCCTCGCTGAAAAGCGTCGTTGAAGGGCAACCTGCCGGTCTCGTCATCGAGCCGGGGCGACGCACGCCACTCGTCATTCGCGGTGCCGGCGGCAACGAAGGCGTACGTGAGAATGTCGAGCTTTTCAGCGAACTGCGGATCACGCTGCCGAGCGGCAATACGGTGCCGCTGGCGCAGGTCGCCCGCATCGAGCGCATCGAGGGGCCGGTCAAGGTCGATCGCGAAAACGCGCAGCGCTACGTCGTCATCCAGTCCAACGTACGTGGCCGCGATCTGGTTGGCTTCGTCGAGGAAGCCAAACTGGGTGTCGCGCAGAAACTGCAGATTCCAGCCGCCTACACCATCGTCTGGGGTGGCCAGTTTGAAAACCAGCAACGCGCCGCAAAGCGGCTTGCCATCGTTGTTCCGATCGCACTGGCGCTGATTTTCCTGCTGCTTTTCTCGACCTTCGGCTCGCTCCGCCAGGCCGCGCTGGTGCTCTCCAACGTGCCCTTTGCAATGGTCGGCGGCATCTTCGCCTTGCTCGCCTCGGGAGAATATCTCTCGGTCCCGGCATCGGTCGGTTTCATCGCCCTGCTCGGCATTGCGGTACTGAATGGCGTGGTGATGGTCACCCACTTCAACCAGCTACGCGCCCAAGGGCTGCCGCTGACGCAAGTGGTCGTCGAGGGGGCCAAACGCCGCCTGCGCCCGGTCATGATGACGGCCTCAATCGCCGCCTTTGGCCTCGTCCCCTTGCTGTTCGCCAGCGGTCCCGGCTCCGAGATCCAGAGGCCGCTGGCCATCGTGGTGATCGGCGGTCTGGTCACGTCGACCCTGCTCACCCTGCTCCTGCTACCCATCCTCTATCGCCAGTTTGAACAAACGCCGGGAGAAAAATCATGAGCCGCGCCGACGTCTGCCTAACCCTTGTCGTGGCCCAGGAACTGGAAGAAATGCTGATTGATCTCCTCCTCGAACGCGAGGACATCGTCCGCCGCTTCGGCTCGTACCCCATCGACGCACACGGCGCGCGCATCGGCTACGCCAACCTTGCCGAGCAGGTGCGCGGTCGCTCAAGACGCGTCGAATTCCAGTTGCTGATGATGCGCGAGAACATCGACAGCATCGTCAGCGCCCTGCGTGAACGTCTGCCACGCGCTGAAATCACCTACTGGGCACTACCGCTGCTCACCTACGGGAGAATCAATTGAAACGCCTGTCACTCACCATCGCGCTGACGATTGCCTTGTGCGCACAATGGGCGCACGCCGCAGGCCCAGAGAGCTCTTACCCGCCTGATCTGCCACCGCTCGATCAGGCACTCGCCGCGATTCGCCACGCGCCGACGGCGCAAGCCGCCAACGCCATGATTGATGCAGAAAGCGCAAACCGTGACCGCCTGGAAGCCGGCCCGCACGAGTGGGCGATGCGCCTTGAAGGCCAGCAGCGCAATATCAACGGCGCGCAATCCGCCTCCTCCCAGCGTTACAACGAGTGGCGCGCAGCGCTTGAACGCCCTCTGCGCCTGCCCGGCAAAGCCAGCATCGACCGCGAAATCGGCGAGCAGGGCCTGACGCAGGCAAAAGCCGCGTTCGGCGATGCACTGCACGAAACGGCGCGCAGCTTGCTCAAGAACTGGTTCGCCTGGCTGCGCGAAAAGGAAGCCACACGCCAGTGGTCCCTGCAAAGCGAATCTCTGGCCCGCCAGCAGCAGGCCACAAAGCGCCGCGTTCAGCTCGGCGATGCGCCGCGCCTTGAGTTGATGCAGAGCGAAGCCGCCACCGCACAAGCGCTAGCGGCATTCGAGCAAGCCAAACTGCGCACTACGGTGGCTGCCGCCGCACTCGGGGCACGCTTTCCGGCGCTCAACCTGCCCGCCGAAGTCACCCTGAGCACGCCGCAAGCGCTCACCGGCAGCCTCGCCGAATGGCGCGAGCACCTGCTTGAACACAATCACGAACTGCTGCTTGCCCGCTCGGAAAGCCAGCGCGCCCGACTGGTGGCCAGCCGCGCCGACGCCGAGCGTACGCCCGATCCGACGATCGGATTCCATGTCGGCTCCGACCGTGGCGGCGAAGAGCGCCTGACCGGCGTCAGCCTGAGCATCCCGTTTCCCGGCCAGGCACGCACCGCCAATGCCCGCCGCGAAACGGCGCTGGCCAGTGCTTCAGCACAGCGCGAAGCGGCGGCAATCGCCATGGTCAACGCGGATATTACGTCCGGTTTTTCTTCAACCAACGCATCCTACGAATCGTGGCTGCGCGCCGAAGACGCAGCGCAACGCATGGAACAGGCTGCCGCGCTGACTGCACGCGCGAGAATGCTGGGAGAAGTCGGACTGAGCGAGGTGCTGCTCGCCCAGCGCCAAGCCAACGACGCCCGACTCAACGCAAATAGTGTGCGCCTCGATGCACTTGAATTCCGCTACCGGCTTTATCTGGACAGCCACCAGTTATGGCCCTATTCGGATAGCAGAGGCAACGACTAACGCCGCCAAGCGCGAGAAAGACGATTTATGCCTGCGCGCCCTTGCCATGCACAAAACGCTCAATTTCGGGCTTAATGAGCCCCATCTCCGCCAGCAAGGCGTCGGTGAGTTGGGTGCAGCGAGACCAGTCAACGCTAGCTGCCGCTTTTGCCGCACGTTCCAGATCAAGCGCCAGCCGCCGCGCTTTCTCGCTGTGGAAGATCGCTACCAGACTCTTCAAGGTATGCGCAGCCATGCAAAGCCGGGCGGCATCTCTCTCGCGCAAAGCAGTTTCGATCCGGCCCAGATGACCATCCCACTCGCTGATCAACATCTCAGCCATGGTCAGCAAAAGCTCGCGGTCGCCGAGGTCACGCAGCGCAGCGCCCAGATCCAGCGATGTTTCGCTCAATCCCGGCTGCAGCGCAAGCCCCGACGTCAGGTCGTCAGCACTTGCATTGCCGGAACTCAACGCACGATCGATTGCAGCATATAGCGCTGCCGGGCTGATCGGCTTGGTCACGTAATCATTCATGCCGGCCTCCAGGCAGCGATCACGATCGCCCTCCATCGCGTTGGCCGTCATGGCGATGATGCAAATCGATCTGAATTCGTCGGAAATCACCCAACTGCGCCGCATTTCACGCGAACGGATGGCTTCAGTCGCCTCAATGCCGCCCATGACCGGCATCTGCATATCCATCAGGATCACATCAAAGCGGCTTTTTTCAAACTGATCAACGGCTTCACTACCGTTGTTGGCAAGCGTCACCCGATAGCCGCGCTTCTCCAGCAAACGCTTGGCCAACTCCTGATTGACCGGATTATCCTCAACCAGCAAGATTTCAAGCACCGTCGAAACGCCATTCGGGTCAGGCGCTGCGATATCGAAAGGCGCCAGCATCATCTCGCTTTCACCCTTTTGACCGAACACCAGCATCAGCGCGTCGATGAGATCCCCGGGCGCGACCGGTTTGACGAGATGGGTACCGACATTGAGTTCGCGCAAACGACCAAGATCCTGACGCTGCTGCTCGGTGTTCAGCAGCAGGATCAGCTTCTCCGGGAAGGTGCCGCTTTGCCATAACTCAGCGAGGGCCAGACCAGCCGGGGCCGGCATTTGCGCATCGGCCAGAACGCAGGCATAGGGGAAACCGACTGAGCGCGAACGCTCAATCGCCGCCAGCGCCGCTGACGACTCGGCTACCACGGCAGTCTGCATTCCCGTCGGCTCGAGAATGGCGAGCAACTGCCTCGCCACCGCCGGATTGCTTTCGATCAGAAGCGCCCGCTGCTCACTGAACTGCGGACAAACAGGTGCGGCAGCGCTAGCCGGATCAACGCCAAAACGCCCGGTGAAAAAGAAACAGGCGCCCTTGTCTTCCGCACTCTCCAGCCAGATCCGACCGCCCATCATCTGCACCAGATGCGCGCAAATGGTCAAACCGAGCCCCGTGCCGCCGAAACGGCGGGTAATCGAATCGTCAGCCTGTGAAAACGCCTCAAAAATCGCGCTCTGCCGAGCCGCCGGGATGCCGATACCCGTGTCGCGTATCGCAAAGCAAACGAAGGCCGAACCCGGCGTACACTCGTTGACCGAAACCTCGACCGTGATTTCACCCCGTTCGGTAAATTTGACTGCGTTGCCAAGCAGATTGGAAATAACCTGCCGCACCCGGGTCGGGTCGCCAATCAGCCGCGGCGGCACGTCGTGCGCCACGGCGACAATGACTTCCAGCCCTTTTTTATGCGCCGTCACCGCATGCGCACGCGCCGCTTCAAAAACCAGACTGGGCAGCGAGAAGGAGATCTCCTCGAAACGCAGCTTGCCGGCTTCGATCTTGGAAAAATCGAGGATGTCGTTCACGATGGCGAGCAAGGACTCGGCAGAGGACTTGACGGTCTTCAGGTAATGCCGTTGCTCGGCATCAAGCTGGGTGTCGAGCGCCAGTTCGGTCATGCCGATGATGCCATTCATCGGCGTGCGAATTTCATGACTCATGTTGGCCATGAAAGCACCGCGCGCCCGATTCGCGGCTTCAGCCAGTTCCTTGGCGGAAAGCGCCGCCGCCTCCTGCTGCTTGAAAGCCGTGATATCCCGGTGCAACAACAGCAAACGCAAGGGCTCGCCACCGGTATCGCGCGCAATGACCATGCCTTTGAGCAGTAACCACTTCCAGCCACTGGCCTTGGTGCGCAGACGGCATTCGGCCTGAAAAATCCGGGACTTTCCCTGCACATGCGCGGCGATTGCCGAATTGAGCGAATTCAGGTCTTCGGCTTGCGCCAGACGCCGCCAGGCAGAAATGGAATCCTCAAGCTCGTCATCGGCGTAACCGAGGAGCGCCTTCCATTGCCGACCGGACTCGATTCGACCGCTCTTCAGGTTCCAGTCGGAAAAAGCATCGGCGGCAAGCTCGGACTGCACCTGATGCAAACCCGCATACTGGGCAATCAGGCCATCCGCGGTTTCCAGGAAACGGCCAACGCCTTTGACGAGCAGGGGATGCTGGGCCGCGGCATCAGTCAACAACTGTCCCAGGACAGCTTCACCCTCTCCGCCGAAAATCTCGCGGAGCTTGCTGGCGAGCAGCTGGGATTTCATCGCGCAGCTACGTATTCAAATGAGACAAAACATTCAGCGCAGGCCCAAAACATCCTGCATATCGAACATCCCGCGCTCTTTATCGGCAAGGAAGCGTGCCGCACGCAGACTGCCCAGCGCATACGGCATGCGGCTGCCCGCCTTGTGGCTGATTTCCACGCGCTCGCCAGTCCCGCAATACATGACCGTGTGGTCGCCAACAATATCGCCGCCGCGCACGGTGGCAAAGCCGATGGTCGATGGATCGCGTTCGCCGGTCACCCCTTCACGGCCATAAATGGCGCATTCCTTGAGGTCGCGGCCAAGCGCCTGCGCCACGACTTCACCCATGCGCAGAGCGGTCCCCGACGGTGCATCGATCTTGTGCTTGTGATGCGCCTCGACAATCTCGATGTCGTAACCCTCGCTGAGAATGCGCGAAGCCGTATCCAGCAGCTTGAAAACAACATTGACACCGACGCTCATGTTCGGCGCAAAGACCACCGGAA
>CAJAHZ010000148.1 GCA_903939665.1 uncultured Pseudomonadota bacterium
GTTGCACTGGTCGATATCAACAATGATGGATGGCTCGACGTGTTTATAACCGGATACGGAGGCAAGAACTTCTACATTTTGAATGACAAGAACGATTTCCAGAAAATCGAGATCATCAGCGTGCCATCCGAGAACGTAATCTTGACGGCAGCTGCGTCATTTGGGGACATCGACCGAGATGGTCTTCTGGATTTGGCTTTGGGCAATTTTTCGTTCGGGCCACCCAAAGCGTTCGTGCCGTCGTACTCTGACAATCGATTGCTCAAAAATACTGGGGCGGGATTTTTACGCTTGCCGCTTGACGAAATAAAGGGTGAAACATTGTCAACCCTATTCACCGATATCAACAATGACGGTCTGGTTGATTTGATCGTTGGCAACGATCAGGAAGTTCCTGACATGTATTACCTTAATAGTGCAGGCAAGAGTCTTCGTCTGCTCAAGGCCGCTGACGGAATTATTCCGGTTACGTCACGCAACACAATGAGCGTAGATTCTGCGGATTTTGACAACGATTTAAAGCTTGATATTTTTGTGGCGGACATGAGCTTCTTTGGGGAAGGCAGAAAAAGCTATTGTGATGAATTCAAGGAGGTGGCGGAACATCAGCGATGTGAAATGCTTGTCGATGCCAAGGACCACATAGGCCGAGGAAACATCAATTGGTGTGCCACGCTGCCAGGCATGGTGGATAAGAGGGATTGTATGATTGCAGCGTATCGCGACGTCGCCATCAAGGCACAAGACCCTGCGCTCTGTGACAAGATCCCTAGTACGTATGGAACGCAGCGGGCTTTTTGTCGAAACCTCGCAGTGCCTCGCATCAGAGAAAAGTCTTTCACAATAAAAGACGCAATACCGCAGGCTCAGAGCAACAAGTTGCTACGAGCGACGCCTGACGGTCGATTTTCGGACGTAACCGCGATCAATAGAGTAGGCAAAAGTCATTGGAGCTGGAACGCCAAATTCGCAGATCTCGACAACGATGAATGGCAAGACATATACGTCGGAAACGGATTCGGATTTAAGGCAGACTTTGACTCGATTCACTCAAACGTTTTTTATCACAACTTGCAGGGAAAGGGCTTCGCGACTGCCCAGACAGAGTTCGGTCTCGATGATTATTTGAACACCCCAAGCTACACATATGTCGATCTCGACAATGATGGCGATCTTGATATTGTTGCTACCGGATTAATGGGTTCGGTGCGAGTGTTCATCAATAACGAATCGAAAAATAAATCGGTTTCGTTTGAACTGCGCGATCAAGTTGGCAATCGATTTGGTGTTGGCAGTAAAGTCTTCATTCGCTATGGTGAAAACGGCAAGAGCCATCAAGTGCGTGAAATAAAATCTGGCGGCGGGTACATGTCATTCGACGCACCCGTGGCTCATTTTGGCCTCGGAAAACATGAGGCGGTTACTGTAGTTGAGGTTCATTGGTCTACCGGAGAACGAACGACATTGAGTAATCGCTTTGAGGCGGGAAGGCAATACCTTATTACACGCAAGTCACGCTGAATCGCAATGAAGATGGTGCGAGAGCTTCTTCGCCCGGTCTTGAGCACTGCAAGTACTAAACGAATTCGGGGTATGGGTGCCTGGGATTGGGGATGATTCGCGGCCAACTGCTCGCAGAGTTCAGCAATCTGGCGCGGACCGGCCCTTCAAAACGGCTTGGATCAATGATGGCATCGACGAAACCACATCCTCGTGCCATGAAATCCGAAGGGCCGGTTACGCTGCGTAGCTGTCATTGAGCACGAAAATCGCTACTTCCGGATTGGGTCGGAAGCGCCAGCTCAGTTAGATAGGGCATCCGCATCGCCGCCGGTCACAAGCGAAAGCCTCCTTCAACTCATCGACGTCAGCGATGAGTTTCGGGATTTCCAAGCTTATCTAGACAGCATGCGATGAAAGCACGGCCACCAATGCCACACCCATTTACACCCATTCTGCCTACTCCAGCGCCAAACCCTGTCGGCGCGTCAGGTTGGCAATACCGGGAAGTCCCTTGATGGCGTTTTCAACAATCGATGAGGTGGCAACAAAATTCACGGCCTTGCCGCCCAGTGTCTGCAGCAGCCGCAGCAAATGAACGCCGCATAGATCAATCTCACGAACGCCCGAGAGATCAACCTCCAGTCGCTGATGCTGCCGCATGGCATCGAGGATTTTGTCCTCAAGCTCGTTGGCAAAATGTATGGTCATGCTGCCGTCAAAAGTCAGGCGAAAAGGGTTGTTGCCGTCCACGTGCGCAGTGTTCATGTGATCCTCCTTTGGATCTGTCGCCGGGTTGCTCCGGCGCCGATCAGACGGTCTCGTGCCCGGCGGTGCTTTCGCAACGCGCCGGATAAATCACGAGTACCGAGGACGCACGTTATCTCGTCAGCATTACATTTGAATGACAGCGCACGCATAATCTGCGCCGTCTGTGCGCCAATTCGGCAGACTGCAAAGAAAAACTTCTCTACCGTCCGTTCCTCGTTTGAATTTTGCTCGATTGTCATCGGAAGGTAACTTCGCGCAGCAACAATGACCTCGTCGCGATCCACTTTACTGATCGACCCGCGAGTGCTGGAAACCACCCGGTCTTCCTCCATCTCGCGCGCACTCGCACTGAGCCGTTATCTACTGGAGCTTTTACGCCGTGAAGAGATCATTGTTACCCTGCATTCTCGGTATTTTCCTTGGCATCATCCAGGCGCAGGCGGCCAATGCCGCTGACGCCATCGCTGGCGCTGGTTCGTCGGCCGCTGCGCCCGTGTACAAAATATGGGCTGATGAATACAGCAGAGTCAGCGGCGA
>CAJAHZ010000149.1 GCA_903939665.1 uncultured Pseudomonadota bacterium
CCCTTCTGGTTGGTTACCGCCAGTATTTTCGCCAACTCGATTCTCCCCTTGCTTCCTTTGACGCTACGCGCCAGCACTTCTCATGATGACCAGATGGCGCTCGCCTTCGACGCCGGGCACTTCCAGACGGTGCACTGCTTCCACCGACACATCATCCGGCAGACGCGCAATTTCCTCATGCGGCCAGACCCCCTTCATGGCCAACCAGCGGCCCTCGGGCGCCAGCAGCTGCCGCGACAAACCAACGAAATCGGCCAGCTCCGAGAAGGCGCGTGAAACAATCGCTGCAAACTTGGCCGGCGGCTGATATTGCTCGACGCGCCCACAGTGTACGGCAATATTCGTCAAACCCAACTCAATCGTCGCCTGTTGCAGAAAAGCCGTTTTCTTCGAATTGCTGTCGAGCAGCACGACGCGCAACTCCGGCCGAACGATCGCCAGCGGGATACCCGGCTGTCCGCCACCGCTGCCCACGTCGAGTAAGGCTCCATCGGCAACATAAGGCAAAATTGCCAGCGAATCGAGCAGGTGATGACTGACCGCCAGCGACGGATCACGCAGCGCTGTCAGGCTGAAAGTCTTGTTCCACTTGTGCAACAAGGCCAGATAAGCGAGCAACTTCTGCTGTGTTGCCTGCGGCAGGTTGATCTCAAGCGACGACAGACCCTGCATCAGTTGCGTCACCTGGTCCATTGAATCAGGCACTTTCGCGCTGCGTTTCGAGCGCGCCGCGTTTCAGATAAACCAACAGCATTGAAATAGCGGCCGGCGTGACCCCCTGAATCCGCGAGGCCTGACCAATCGTCTGGGGCCGGTGCTGGGCAAGCTTCTGCTGCACCTCCTTCGACAATCCGCCTATCAGGCTGTAATCGAAATTATCGGGCAAATGCGCTTCTTCATTCGCCAGGCTTTTCGCCACCTCGCCCAGTTGGCGATCGATGTAGCCCTGATACTTGGCCTGTATCTCGACCTGCTCGACGACCTGCGGATCACGCAATCCGGCGTCGACGCTCGTCGCCTCAATCTGCAATGTCATCAGCGTCGCGTAATCGACATCCGGTCGGCGCAGCAGATCGTAGAGCGTGTATTCGCGCTCAATCGGCTTGCCGAGAATGCGTGTGATCTCATCAACATTCACCTTGGACGGATGCACCCAGGTCGACCGCAAGCGCTCCTGTTCGCGGGCTACCGCCTCGCGCTTGGCGCAGAAGACCATCCAACGCGCCTCATCAACCAGGCCGAGTCGACGGCCATGCTCGGTCAAGCGCAGATCGGCGTTGTCCTCGCGCAGCGAAAGGCGATACTCGGCACGGCTGGTGAACATCCGGTAAGGTTCGGCCACGCCGCGCGTGATCAGATCGTCGACCAGTACGCCAAGGTACGCCTCGTCGCGGCGCGGCGACCATGCCGCCTTCTCCTGCACCTGCAGCGCGGCATTGGCGCCGGCCAGCAGCCCCTGCGCGGCAGCCTCTTCGTAGCCCGTCGTACCGTTGATCTGGCCGGCAAAGAACAAGCCGCCGATCGCCTTCGTCTCGAAGGTGTTCTTCAGACCGCGCGGGTCGAAGTAGTCGTATTCAATGGCGTAACCGGGGCGCAGAATGTGGCAGTTTTCCATGCCGCGAATCGAACGCACGATCTCAAGCTGCACATCGAACGGCAGGCTGGTCGAAATCCCGTTCGGGTAAATTTCGTGCGTCGTCAGGCCTTCCGGCTCGAGGAAGACGTTGTGGCTGTCTTTCGCTGCAAAGCGGTGAATCTTGTCCTCGATCGACGGGCAATAGCGCGGCCCGACCCCTTCGATGACACCGGTATACATCGGCGAGCGGTCGAGGTTGACGCGGATGATGTCGTGCGTGCGTGCGTTGGTGTTGGTCACCCAGCACGGCAACTGGCGCGGGTGCTGCACCGCATTACCGAGGTAGGAGAAAACGGGCAGCGGATCGTCCGAATGCTGCTCTTCCATCACCGAGAAATCGATCGTCTTGCCGTCGAGGCGTGGCGGCGTGCCCGTTTTCAGGCGACCGACCGGCAAAGCGAGTTCGCGCAGACGCGCGGCAAGCGACACCGAGGGCGGATCGCCCATGCGGCCGCCGGTGTAGTTCTGCAGGCCGACGTGGATCAGGCCATTGAGGAAGGTGCCTGCCGTCAACACGACGGCAGGCGCCGAAAAGCGCACGCCGAGCTGCGTGACGGCGCCGACCACGCGATCACCTTCGACGATCAGATCGTCGCAGGCCTGCGCAAACAGCGTGAGATTCGGCTGATTCTCCAGCCGCGAACGGATAGCCTGCTTGTACAGCACGCGGTCGGCCTGCGCGCGCGTCGCGCGTACCGCCGGACCTTTGCTCGAATTGAGGATGCGGAACTGGATGCCGGCCTCGTCGGTGGCCGCCGCCATCGCCCCACCCAGCGCGTCGACTTCCTTAACCAGATGCCCCTTGCCGATGCCACCGATCGACGGGTTGCAACTCATCGCACCAAGCGTTTCGATGTTATGGGTGAGCAGCAGCGTCTTGGCACCCATGCGCGCGCTGGCGAGCGCCGCCTCGGTGCCGGCGTGGCCGCCACCGACAACAATGACGTCGAACCGGTCAGGATACTGCATGGGGAGTCTGCAAATTCGGGAAAGGCTGGAGGGAGGGGAATTTTACGCCAGTTCGCTGAAACGTAACAGGTTTTTGACCATTTTAGACGCCTGAATTCGTAGGTCGTTGCGCTACCGATTTTTTTCACGCCAGAAGGCTGGAGCAGACGCAACAATAATAGCCATTAGCTATCGTTAATATCCACACAATCAATTGGAGTAATTTTGCCAGGGGCTCTAGCATTGACCCGTTGCACCACTTTATTCACCAGCACCTTAGGAGAGCACAAAATGAAATCCCTGATCAATACCGAAGTTCTTCCGTTCAACGCGACCGCCTTCCACGATGGCAAATTTATTCCGGTTTCCGACGCCAGCCTGAAGGGCAAGTGGTCAGTCGTCTTCTTCTACCCGGCCGACTTCACCTTCGTCTGCCCGACCGAACTGGGCGACCTGGCCGACAATTACGCCGAATTCAAGAAAATGGGCGTCGAAATTTACTCGGTCTCCACCGATACGCACTTCACGCACAAGGCATGGCACGACAGCTCGGACACCATTCGCAAGATCCAGTACCCGATGATCGGCGACCCGACCGGGACGCTCAGCCGCAACTTCGGCGTAATGATCGAGGAAGCCGGTTTGGCCGAGCGCGGCACCTTCGTGATCGACCCACAGGGCAGGATCCAGATCATTGAAGTGAACGCCGGCGGCATCGGTCGCGATGCGTCCGAACTGCTGCGCAAGGTCAAGGCCGCCCAGTACGTCGCCACGCACCCCGGCGAAGTCTGCCCAGCCAAGTGGCACGAAGGCGACGCCACACTAACGCCGTCGCTCGATCTGGTCGGCAAGATTTAGGAAATGCTTTAACCACGGAGGGCAGCGCTGCGCTGCCCTCCGTGGTAAATCGAATTTTTGCAGCTCGGAGAACATCATGCTCGACCTCACCATCAAAACCCAGCTTGCGACCTACCTCGAAAAGCTGCAGCAGCCGATCGAACTCGTCGCCGCACTCGATGACAGCGCCAAAGCGAAGGAGATGCGCACCCTGCTGCACGACATCGCGGAGCTTTCCGACAAGGTGACTATTCGCGAGAACGGCGACGCCGCGCTCAAGCCATCGTTCGCCGTCGGCCGACCCGGCGAGAAGGCTCGCATCCGCTTTGCCGGCGTCCCGATGGGCCACGAATTCACCTCGCTGGTCCTCGCCCTGCTACAGACCGGCGGGCACCCACCCAAAGTCGACAACGACGTCATCGAGCAAATCCGCGCCCTGCCCGGTCAGTTTCATTTCGAGACCTTTATCTCACTGTCGTGCCACAACTGCCCGGACGTCGTGCAAGCACTCAATCTGATGGCCGCGCTCAACCCCGGCGTCAGCAGCGTGACGATCGACGGCGCGGTATTTCAGGACGAGGTCAATGCCCGGCAGATCATGGCAGTACCGACGGTCTTCCTGAATGGCGAGCCCTTCGGCCAGGGCCGCATGACGATTGAGGAAATCATCGCTAAGGTCGACACCGGTGCCATGGCACGTGATGCCGAGAAAATCAACGCGCGTGCACCGTTCGACGTGCTCATCGTCGGCGGCGGCCCGGCCGGCGCTTCAGCGGCGATCTACGCCGCACGCAAAGGAATCCGCACCGGCGTGGTGGCCGAACGTTTTGGCGGTCAGGTGCTCGACACCATGGCCATCGAAAACTTCATTTCAGTGAAGAAAACCGACGGCCCCAAACTCGCTGCCGCGCTTGAGCAGCACGTGAAGGAATACGAAGTCGACATCATGAATCTGCAACGCGCCGAGGCATTGACCCCTGCGAACAACGGCTTGACCGAAATCCGGCTGGCCAGTGGCGCCGTACTCAGAAGCAAGACGGTGATCATTTCCACTGGCGCGCGCTGGCGCGAGATGAATGTGCCAGGCGAGGATGAATACCGTGGTCGCGGTGTCGCCTACTGCCCGCACTGTGACGGCCCGCTGTTCAAGGGCAAGCGCGTCGCAGTCATCGGCGGCGGCAACTCGGGTGTCGAAGCGGCAATCGATCTGGCCGGCATTGTTGCCCATGTCACGCTACTCGAATTCGATAACGTGCTGCGCGCCGACGCGGTTCTGCAGAAAAAGCTGTTCAGCCTGCCCAACGTCACCACCATCACCCAGGCACAAACCACCCAAGTGACCGGCAATGGCGAAAAGGTGAACGGTCTCGTCTATAAGGATCGTTCGAACGGGGAATCGCACGAGGTAGCGCTCGAAGGCATCTTTGTGCAGATCGGCCTGTTACCCAATAGCGACTGGCTCAAGGGCACACTCGCCCTTTCGCCCCGTGGTGAAATCGAAATCGATGCGCGTGGGCAGACTTCGCTACCCGGTGTATTTGCTGCCGGCGACGTGACGACCGTGCCTTACAAGCAGATCATCATCGCCATGGGAGAAGGCGCCAAAGCCGCGCTGAGCGCCTTCGATCACCTGATTCGAAGTTCAGTGAAGTAACCGTACTCAGATCAGAGGGTCCAGCGGCTGGATGGCTGCTGTGGGACAGGCATCTTTCAAGATTGTATTAACCTTGGCTGCAGGACGCCCTTCACGAATCAGTGCGGCCCCCTTGCCGAGCGCAAAAGGCGCGACGAGCGAAACCAACGCGAACGACGAAGATACAGGTTCGTTGAATCGCGGTGGTTCAGCAATGCGACGGGGAAATTTCATAGACATCCTAAAAACTGAAGCGGGGGATGATCACCCATCGGGGGCATGATTAATTCAGATTATTCCGGTACGCGGCCCCGGGCTGGCTCGGGGCGAGTTCGTCCGGTCGCTGATCACGGCATGCCGTCTCAGCGTTTTCTCTTGCGCTCTGGCACCCTGCTCACTGAGCAAGCACTGGCCATTGCCGCATACCGCCGGAGTGCGCCATAACCATTCCGCTGATTGCCCGCACTGCGACGGTCGCCCGGCGCCCCTCCTTAATTACGCAATGATTGTTTGTTTTGTTATTTAATTCAACCACAAGCCATTGCCAAAAAAGTCTGAAAAGACCAATGAGACAGCGGATTCTACACACAAACCGGAGAAAAACAAAGCTTTATTTTGTTTTGTTTGGCTGCGCCCGCATAAAAAACAAACAATCGCGTGACAAGAATCTCGGTTGGTTGTTTGCCTGACCGATTTCTCTGCGCTCAAACCGGGAACGATTTCCTTCAACTTTCTGAACCATGCTCGCCTCCAACTCGCCATACAACATCCAACATCCAACATCCAACATCCAACATCCAACAAACCATGCTGAACGGGCTACGACCGTTACTTGCCAGTCAAATAACAGAATCGCTGCTGCCGACACTGCCCCACACTGCGTCAGGCCAGGATCTGGCCCACTGCAGAAATTCCGCAGCCGGCATCGGTCGGGCAATGCCGTAACCCTGAGCCTGGCTACAGCCGAGAGCCAGAAGGGCCCGCCCAGCATCGACACTTTCAACACCTTCAGCTATCACGCCACGACCAAAGGTTTCTGCCAGACGAATAATGCCCGCAACAATTGCCCGATCTTCAGGGTCGCGCAGCATGTCGCGAACGAAGGACTGGTCTATTTTCAGCGTATCGGCCGGCAGGCGGCGCAAGTACGATAACGAGGAGTAGCCAGTGCCGAAATCATCAAGCGCAAACCTTACGCCGAGTTCACGGCAAGCCGCGATCACCAGGGAGATATGGCTCATATCTTCAAGCGCCGTTGTTTCCAGCACTTCCAGTTCCAGACGCCCATCCGGCGGCAGCGGCGAATGGGCGGCCAGATGTACCTGCAGCCGGCTGACGAAATCAGGTCTTTGCAAATGACGGGCGGCGATATTGACACTGACTGAAACGCTCAATCCATCGAGCCGCCAGGCTGCCGACTGGCGCAACGCTTCACCGATCACCCAATCGCCAAGCGCAACGATCACGTCGCTGCTCTCGATATGCGGCAGAAATTCTGCCGGCGGCAGCAAGCCGCGCTCCGGGTGCTGCCAGCGAATCAGCGCCTCAGCACCAATGACTTGGGCGAGACGCATATCCACTTTTGGCTGGTAATGCAGCACCAGTTCGCCGCTTTCAAGGGCAAGTTGCATCCGCTCGACCGTTTCGCGATGCTTACGAGCCAGCCGGTCGTTTTCCGGGTTGAACAGCTGATAGCGATTCTTGCCCGCGTGCTTGGCTTCGTACATCGCCTGATCGGCATGACGCAACAAAGTGTCGGAATCAGCATGATCGAGCGGATAAAGCGTGACGCCGATGCTTGCCGATACCGAAACCGCGTTGCCGGCAATGAAAACCGGCTGTTTGATCATCTCCAGAATCCGCTGCAGGGCCACCTCGTATTCGGGCACTTCACCGAGACCGAGGAGGAGAATCACAAACTCGTCCCCTCCCAGCCGGCCAAGCGTATCGGCGTCGCGCAAGCAGGAGCGCAGGCGCTCGGCGATTTCCACGAGCAAACGGTCGCCGGCTTCGTGGCCATAAAGATCATTGATCGGTTTGAA
>CAJAHZ010000150.1 GCA_903939665.1 uncultured Pseudomonadota bacterium
CGAGGGCGCTGCGATCCAATTGCAAATCTGGCCCGGCGAGGTGGCAAACCTTGCCGCGATGATCGAACAACAGCATCCCGATGTCCTGCTGCTGGAAGCGCAAGGCGCACGCGAAGCCGAACTCGATGCGCTGGAAGGCGTCATGGCACGTTATCCGGACGTGACGGTGATCCTGATCTGCGCCCAGCAATCGCAGGAGTTTCTGCTGCGCGCATTGCGCATCGGGGTGCGTGAAGTGATGCCGCTGCCGGTGACCGAGGAGGCCATGCGGCAAGCGATCGGCAACATTCGCGAACGCCGTTCTCTCGGCAAGTCGCTCCGAAAGCAGGGCAGGGTGCTGGCCTTTCTGCCCTGCAAGGGCGGCGCCGGCGCAACGTTTCTGGCGACCAATCTGGCCTGCGGCATTGCCGCCGAAGGCAAGCGCGTCTGCCTGATTGATCTGAATTTTCATTTTGGCGAGGCGTCGCTCTATGTATCGGAGGCACGGCCACCATCAACCGTCGCCGAAGTGCTGCAGCAGATCCAGCGCCTTGATGGTCCGCTGCTTGAATCCAGCATGCTGCGCGTGGCGCCGAACTGCTGGCTGCTGGCCGCGCCAGACTCCCCCGAGAAGGCCGTGGATATTCGCCCGGAGAGCATCGAGCGGCTACTTAACGTGGCGCGCAGCCACTATGACTTCGTGCTGCTTGATGTCAGCCGCACGCTGGATGCCAATGCAATCAGGGCGCTCGACCAGGCGGAGGAGATTTATCTGGTGCTGCAGATGACGCTGCCGTTTCTGCGCGATGCGGCGCGCCTGCAACGACTTTTCCGTTCGCTTGGCTACCCGGAAGGGCGCGTTCATCTGCTGGTCAATCGCTTTGAAAAAGGCGGCGACATCAGCTTGAACGAGCTTGAGCGCAGCCTGGGTGTCGGTGTTGCGCGGACTGTGCCCAACAGCTTTAGCGCCGTTGCGGTTTCGATCAATCAGGGACGGCCGATTTTTGATGTCGCTCCGGAAGACCCGGTCGCCAAAGCCCTCCGGGAAATGGCGCGCGAACTCGCCAAAGTCGTGACAGAAAACGAAGGCTGGCTGCGCCGGTTGTTGAAGCGCAGAGCCTGAACAAGCACTGCAGACACTATTCACGGAAGCGGGAGAAGACTGATGGACCTGAGGCAAAGATTGCAGGCAGTTCGACCGGATGCTGCACCGGCCCTGGCGGACAGCGAAGGCATCCGGAGTAATCCGCGGGCGCATGACGACGCGGAATATGCCCGCCTGAAAAACGAGATCCATCGCAAGCTGCTTGACCGGGTCGATCTGGAAGTGATGGCCAGCCTGCCGGCCGACCGGCTGCGCCGGGATCTGAAGGCGATGGTCGAACGCCTCCTGAGCGAGGGTGATGTAGCGCTCAATGCTTCCGAGCGCCGGCAGATGGTGCAGGACATCGAGGATGAAATGCTCGGCCTCGGGCCGCTTGAGCCGCTGCTGGCCGATCCGACCATTTCCGATATTCTGGTCAATACGTTTCGCCAGATTTATGTCGAACGCGCCGGCAAGCTGGTGCTGACCGATGTGCACTTTGCCAGCAACCAGCATCTGCTCAAAATCATCGACAAAATCGTCTCCCGCGTCGGTCGGCGCATCGATGAATCATCGCCGATGGTTGATGCCCGCCTGCCCGACGGCTCGCGGGTCAACGCCATTATTCCGCCGCTGGCGCTGGACGGGCCACTGCTCTCGATTCGCCGCTTTGCCGTCGTGCCGCTCAAGATGGAAGACATGCTGGCGCTGAAGACGCTGACGCCCCAGATGGCGGAGTTGCTGGGAGCCATGGTGAAGTCCAGGCTCAACCTGCTGATTTCAGGCGGCACCGGCAGCGGCAAGACGACGCTGCTCAACGTGCTCTCGGTCAACGTTCCGGCAACCGAACGCATTGTCACCATCGAGGATGCCGCAGAACTGCAACTCCAGCAACCGCATGTGGTGCGCCTGGAGACCCGGCCACCAAACATCGAGGGCAAGGGCGAAATCACGCAGCGCGCGCTGGTGCGCAACAGTTTGCGCATGCGTCCGGATCGCATCCTCCTGGGCGAGGTGCGCGGCGCCGAAGTGCTCGACGTGTTGCAGGCGATGAACACCGGCCACGATGGATCGATGACCACGGTGCACGCCAATTCGCCACGCGACGCCTTTACCCGTCTGGAAAACATGATGGCCATGGCCGGCATGCAGATGCCGCCGAAAACGGCGCGGGCCCAGATCAGTTCAGCCATCGCGGTGGTGGTTCAGGTGGCTCGCCTGAGCGACGGGAAACGCAAGGTGATGAGCATTCATGAGATCACCGGCATGGAGGGCGACGTCGTCACCATGCAGGAAATCTATGCTTTCCGGCAGACCGGTATCGCCCCGGACGGGCATGTGCTCGGGCATTTCCGTGCAACGGGCATTCGCCCGAAGTTCATCGACCGCCTGCAGAGCTACGGCCTGACGATGCCGGATGACATGTTCGACCCCAGCCGCATCTACGAGTGAGCAAGCGCCATGGACTCCATTTATCAGCTCTTTGTCGTGTTCTGCTTTGTCGCCGTGGTACTGGCGCTCGAAGGGGGATTTCTGGCCTGGAACAACAGCAAGGGCGATGCGGCTCAGCGGATGACCCGCCGCCTGCGCGCCCTCTCCGCTGGCGAGCATGGTTCGGACATGCCCGGCCTGCTCAAGCAGCAACGATCGGGCGACCTGTCCTCACTGGAGCGCCTGCTGCTCCGCCTGCCGCGCGTCCATCGTCTCGATCGCGTGCTGCTGCAGGCGGCCTACAGCCGCCCGCTCAGTCACTTTCTGATGGTCAGCCTGATGGCTGCGGCATCCGGGCTGCTGGTGTCGCTGATGCTTCTCTGGCCGTTGTGGCTGACGCTGCTGATTACGGGGGCCTGCGGGGCGTTTCCGTTGATCCGGCTGCTGACGGTTCGTCGCGCCCGTTTGCAGGCCTTCGAACAGCAGCTGCCGGACGTGCTCGACCTGATGGCACGTGCCCTGCGCGCCGGACACGCATTTTCCGGGGCCATTGAAATGGTCGGCACGGAAGCGAACGATCCGATCGCCGGAGAATTTCGCACAACTTTCGACGAAGTGAATTTCGGCATTTCGCTGCAGGATGCCCTGCTGAATCTGGCCACCCGGGTACCGAGTACCGATCTCAAATACTTTGTGATTGCCGTGCTTTTGCAGCGGGAAACCGGTGGCAATCTGGCCGAGTTGCTGGGTAATCTGAGCGCCCTGATCCGCGCCCGTTTCAAGCTGCTTGGAACCATCCGCGTGCTCTCGGCTGAGGGGCGGCTATCAGCTTGGGTGCTCAGTCTGCTGCCTTTCGTTGCAGCGGCACTGCTCAACATCATCAACCCGAAATTCATGAGCATTCTATGGACCGATCCGTCCGGTTTGCAGCTCGTCTGGGGCGCACTGGCCATGTCGGCAGTGGGCGTTGTCTGGATGTGGCGCACCGTGAAGATCCGGGTTTAGTGCCGAATGCGATGCGCCATCGATAGGGAGAAATCATGAGCAATATGCAGATTTACTTTTTGGCACTGCTGTTTCTCGGCGTGTCGTGTTTTGTTTTCAGTCTGCTCTGGTTTGCCTTGCGCCCCGCCATTAGCGGCAGTCGGTTGAACGAGGCCGTTGGCGGCGAGCCGGGCATCAGCGCGGCGCCGGGCGGCCAATGGCTGTCAAGACTTGCCGAGCTGTCCCGGCCGCTGGCCAATCTGGCGCTGCCGGAGGCGGGCTGGGAGGCATCCGGATTGCGCATCCGCTTGATGAACGCGGGGCTGCGCCACCGCTCGATCCCGATGCTGTATTTTGCCGCCAAGGCCGGGCTGGCGATTGGCCTGCCGGCCATGTTCATGGTTTTCCTTGGCCTCAGCCGGATGTCGACCGCGGGCAATGCCATCCTGTCCGTCGTTCTGGTGCTCGCTTCGATCGGTTACTACCTGCCAAACGTCCTGCTGTTGCTACGCATTAACGCCTATCAGCGGGAACTGTTCGAGGCCTTCCCCGATGCCATGGACTTGATTATCGTCTGCATCGAAGCCGGCCTCGGTCTGGATGCGGCCATCGCGCGAACCGGGCAGGAGATGCGGCTGCGCAGCCCGGCGCTGGCCGGTGAATTGCATCTGGTGACTTTGGAACTGCGGGTCGGCGTGAGCCGCGAGCAGGCCTTGCAAAATCTTGCGCTGCGCACCGGTCTGGACGAAGTGGCGTCGCTGGTCACCATGTTGCGTCAGGCAGACCGTTTTGGCACCAGCATTGCCGAATCGCTGCGCGTCCATGCCGACAGCCTGCGCACGCGACGACGCCAGCGGGCGGAAGAAGCGGCGGCGAAGATACCGCTCAAGCTGCTTTTCCCGCTGATTTTCTGCATTTTTCCGTCGCTGATGCTGGTCCTGCTTGGCCCGGCCGTGATCAGCATTTATCGAATCTTTCTCAAAAATCTGGGGAGCTGAAGTGAATGCTCATGCTTTCCTGAGGAGAACATCAATGAAACGCAGAACAAGTTTGATCGCGGTCAGCGTGCAGGCGCTGCTGTGTCTTGGCGCCTGCCAGTCGGTACCAAAGGACAGCACGGCGCTGAAGGTTGTACCGGC
>CAJAHZ010000151.1 GCA_903939665.1 uncultured Pseudomonadota bacterium
CGACTACGCCGGATTCAACCTCTTCGTCGGCGATGGCCGGCGGCTCGGCTATTACGCCAACCGCGGCAAAGGGCCGCTCTGGCTCGCGCCCGGCATCTACGGCCTGTCCAACCATCTGCTCGACACGCCCTGGCCGAAACTTGCATCGGCCAAAACGGCATTCGCCAAAGCGCTGACCGGCTTGCCGACGCAAACCCCGTTCTTCGATCTGCTTGCCGACCGTGAAATCGTTCCCGACGCGCACCTGCCTGAAACCGGCGTACCGCTTGACTGGGAGCGCATCCTCTCCGCCGTCTTCGTCAGTTCGCCGGCCTACGGAACACGCGCTTCAACGCTGCTGACGATACACCGGGAGGGTCAGGTAACGCTCACCGAGCGCAGCTTCGGCCCTGACGCAACGCCGCTCGGCGCGGTGCAGGAAGGCTTTCAGCAATGATCCGCTGGCGGCAATGGCAGATAATCAACTCGACCAAGGATTGAAAAGCTGCACAGGCAAGCCCGCGAAATCCTTCACATTACGGGTCACCAGCACCAGGTCATGCGACAGCGCTGTCGCGGCCAGCAGGCTATCGATGGCAGGCAACGGGCGCCCCGCCGCAGCGACCAGCCGCCCCCAGCGGTCTGCCACCGGGCCATCGATACTCAGGATGCGTCCCGTAAAATAGGTCGGCAGATCAGTTTCCAGCCAATCGAGCAGGGTCTGACGGCGCATCTCGTCGCTGACGCCTTCAATGCCTTTGCGGATTTCACCCAAGGTCAGCACGCTTAAATACAGCGTTGCTGGCGGACGCTGGGAAAACCAGCCAACAACGCCGGGATCGGGAAGCTTTCGCCTCAACTCCGAGAGGGCATTGGTGTCCAGCAGATAACTCAAAATGACACCTCGCGAACCAGACTGCGGTCGCGCTCGAAATCAATGTCTTCGGCGCCAGAAAGCGGCGAACGGCGCATGAAATCCACCAGCGAATCCTGATTTTTCGCCAGACGATCAAAGGTATCCCGCGAAACGACAACCGCCACCGATTTGCCATGCAAAGTAATGTCCTGCGGCTGATTCTGGGCGCTTTTGACCAATTCTGACATTCTCGCCTTGGCGTCCTGCATTTGCCATGTTCTCATCGCGGAACTCCCATAATCTGACTAGACAGGTCAGAGTTTAGTCGATCTGAGATCTTTTTAGAAGTACCGGCATCGCCCACTGCAGATAGTTCAGTCTTCGCAAATCTCCACCGGCGTGTAGGGCGCAACCAGGTCAAACAGTTCGACGATCTCGGCGTTGCGCATGCGGATGCAGCCGTGCGAGCCGGGAGCGCCCATCTCGGCCTGATCCGGGCTGCCGTGAATGTAGATATAGCGGCGCATCGTATCGACGCTTCCCAAGCGGTTGCGCTGCGGCTCGCAGCCCGAAAGCCACAGGATGCGCGTGAGGATCCAGTCGCGACCGGCAAATTGGCTGCCCAGTTCGGGGCTGTAGGTTTCGCCAGTCGGCCTGCGGCGTACCAGCACGGTATTCTCGGGCAGACCGGCACCAATCCTGGCGCGGATCAGGTGCCTGCCGCGCGGCGTGCAAAAACTGCCGGAAACCTCGCCGGCCCCGTTGCTCGCGGTTGAAACGGCGTAGCGCCGCAACACCTGACCGGCCTCGTCGAACAGCGTCAGCGTCTGCTCGCCGATCGAAATACGTATACTTTGCTTCCCCACGGCTATTGCTCCCGTTTGGCGCGCCGTGCGGCAAAGAAATCCGAAAGCAACCGACCGCAGTCATCGGCCAGAACGCCGCCGAGCACTGCGGAATGGTGATTCAGCCGCTCGACGGCGAACAGATCGACGACGCTGCCATGCACGCCGGTCTTGTAGTCGCGCGCGCCGTAGATCACCCGCGCCAGCCGCGCATGCAGGATCGCTCCGGCACACATGGCACAGGGCTCCAGTGTCACGAACAGTTCGCAACCGGGCAAGCGATAATTCTCCAGATTGCGCCCGGCGTCGCGCAGCGCGGCAATCTCCGCGTGCGCGGTCGGGTCGCTTTCGCCAATCGGCGAATTGAAGCCACGCCCGACGATCACCCCGTCACGCACCACCAGCGCGCCCACCGGCACTTCGCCCAGGCACTCCGCAGAACGCGCCAGAGACAGCGCCTCGCGCATAAAGAATTCATCGTTCATCGGGCGATTTTACCTGAGGACGATCACCTAGCGCGGAAGCTTCTGGCGGCGATTTCATCGCAATTGACCCATCGACGGCTCAGTGAAAGCTAAAATATCGGCCATGCCCAACGCAGCCCCCTGCATTTACCTCTCGCCCCTGCTGACACCGCATGGTCACTTGCTGTTGACGCCCGATGCCAGCGCCCAACCAATGCCGGAAGCGCTGGCCCAACGCCTTGCCGACGCTTTCACCCGGGGTGCCGGTTTCGGGCTGCTGCAACTGGGCGCGGCGGAAGTCGGTGCCGCACTGCCGGTCGAACTGGCCTGGTGGCGGGATTTTGCCACGCGCTATGTCACCGGCCTGTGCGCGACGCCCGAAGGCGGCGACATCGCCGTTGCGGCTCCTGACGAAGCGGCGCTCACCGCACTGCTTGCCGATGTGCCGCCAATGGCCGGCGCAGAATATCTGACGCTTAACATCCTCGCTCGCCTGT
This sequence comes from uncultured Pseudomonadota bacterium, assembly GCA_903939665.1. GTDB lineage: Bacteria > Pseudomonadota > Gammaproteobacteria > Burkholderiales > Rhodocyclaceae > CAJBIL01. The sequence goes on from CAJAHZ010000151.1 coordinate 2,642, forward strand.
GGGCGGAACTCGATGCGGCATTGCGCGACGAACTTGCCGCCTCCGGGCTCAAGCTGCAGGATTTCCTCAAGACGTGTCATCCGGCTTGGAATCTGGTCGGTCGGGTGCATTTCAACCTCGCCGAAAATCGCAAGGACGCCGAAGCGCCCTTCGCCTTTCTCGCCACTTACGCATCGAGTCTGTCGGCCCACGGCAAGGCGCGGCATTTGCCGTTGTCGCAGGCGCTGGCCGAATTTTCCGACGGCAAGAGTCAAGCGCGCCTCCTCTCCTTGCTGCTCCCGGTGCAACGCGCTGCAGAGCAATGTGACTGGCTGCGCGAGATGGTTGCCGGCGGCGATATTTACCATCCGCTGCGCTGGATGCCGGCTGACGCTTTTCAATTTCTTACCGACGTGCCAAAGCTCGAAGCCGCCGGTATTGTCGTCCGAGTACCCGGCGCTTGGCAGGCGGGCCGTCCGGCACGACCGCGGGTGAGCGCCAGCGTGGGCGCGCGGCCACCATCGGCGCTCGGCAAGGATGCGCTGCTCGATTTCAGCATGGCAATGACGCTTGATGGCGAGCGGCTCGATGCCGCAGAAATCAAGGCGCTGCTGGCGAATGGCGATGGCCTGCAACTGATCCGGGGGCGCTGGATTGAGGTCGATCACAAGCGACTGGCGCGCATGCTGGCGCGCTTCCAGTCGATAGAGCAGACAGCGGCGCAAAACGGCCTGTCGTTTGCTGACGCCATGCGGCTGGTGGCCGGCGCCACGCTGGATCAGGCAAACGACCCTGCCGATGCTGACTGGTCGACCATTTCCGCTGGCCCGTGGCTGGCCGAAACCTTGCTGGGTCTGCGCCAGCCGGAAGGTTTGGCGAAAATAGACCCCGGCGTCGAACTCAAGGCCACGCTGCGGCCTTATCAGGAGGCCGGATTGCGCTGGCTCTATCTGCTGACGCGGCTGCGTCTGGGCGCTTGCCTTGCCGACGATATGGGTCTGGGCAAAACCATTCAGGTACTGGCCTTGCTGCTCGTGCTCAAGCGCGAACAAGGCGAATCGGCTGTCGTTCGCCCCAGCGTGCTGATTGCTCCCGCCTCGTTGCTCGCCAACTGGGCTGCCGAGGCGGAGCGCTTCACGCCCAGCCTGCGCCTGCTGATAGCGCACCCATCCGCCATGCCGGGCATCGCGTTGCGCACGCTTGATGCCACCGCCTTGAACGGTGTCGATCTGGTCATCACCAGCTACGGCTCGCTATTGCGTTCACCGGGGTTGGCGGGCGTCGAGTGGCGGTTGGCCGTGCTCGACGAAGCGCAGGCAATCAAGAACCCCAGTGCCAAGCAGACCCAACAGGTGAAAAAGCTAAAGGCCGACGCACGCATCGCGCTGACCGGAACGCCGGTCGAAAACCGGCTTTCCGACCTGTGGTCGATCTTCGACTTCACGCATCCCGGATTACTCGGGTCGAGCAAGGCCTTCACCGACTTTTCCAAACGTCTGGCCAGCGCCGAGCACTTCGGCCCGCTGCGTACGCTGGTTCGCCCCTACATCCTGCGGCGTTTGAAAACCGACAAGCGGGTGATCTCCGATCTGCCGGACAAAACCGAACTCAAGGCCTGGTGCCACCTTAGCCCCGCGCAGGCAGCGCTTTATCAACAAGGTGTCAAAGAACTTGCGGCGGCACTCGAAGCAGCTGAAGGAATCGGTCGAAAAGGGGTGGTGCTGGCGTTCCTTATGCGCTTCAAGCAGATCTGCAACCATCCCTCGCAATGGCTGGGCGACGGGGCATGGCGCGCCGAGGACAGCGGCAAGTTTGCTCGCCTGCGCGAACTGGTCGAAGTCATCGCCGCCAAGCAGGAAAAAGTGCTGGTGTTCACCCAGTTCCGAGAAACCACTGAACCGCTGGCGGCCCTTCTGGGCAGCATCTTCGGTCGCGATGGCCTGGTGCTGCATGGCGGCACGCCGGTTGCCAGGCGCCGCGAACTGGTCAGGCGTTTCCAGGAGGACGAGTTGACGCCGTTTTTCGTGCTCTCGCTCAAGGCTGGCGGAGCCGGGCTAAACCTCACCGCAGCTTCGCATGTGATCCACTTCGACCGCTGGTGGAATCCCGCCGTGGAAAATCAGGCCACCGACCGGGCGTTCCGCATCGGCCAGCAACGCAACGTACTTGTGCACAAGTTTATCTGCCGCGGCACCATCGAGAATCGTATTGATCAGTTGATCGAATCAAAACGGCAACTGGCGGACGATGTGCTTGAAGGCGGCGCGGAAGTCCGCCTCACCGAAATGAGCGATCGTGAACTGCTCGATCTGGTCAAGCTCGACCTCAACGCAGCACAGGAAAGCTGATCGTCAGGCATCAGGGAGAAAATGAATGAGCTACTACGGATGGAAACCCTACGTTTCGGTTGCCGAGCGCCGAAAAAAGTCCGAGAAGGCCGCCGCCAAGGCCACCAAAGGAGGCGCCAGCCTGTCGCCGGTTGCACCGTATCGCGGGGCGATCGCCAAAACCTTCTGGGGCAAGGCCTGGTGCGACAACCTCGAGCGTTACAGCGACTATGCAAATCGCCTGCCGCGTGGGCGCACCTATGTACGCAACGGCTCGGTCATCGATCTGCGCGTCGGTGCCGGCGAGGTCAAGGCACAGGTCATGGGTTCCAGCCTCTACCAAGTGCTTGTCACCATTGCTACGGTTTCCGAAAAACAATGGCGGGCCGTCGGTGCCGATTGCGCCAGTTCGATCAATTCGCTGGTCGAACTGTTGCAGGGAAAACTCTCCAAAGCCGTGATGGAGCGCATCTGCATGCCTGGCACGGGGCTCTTTCCGGCACCGAAGGAAATAAAATTCACCTGTAGCTGCCCGGACTCTGCCGCAATGTGCAAGCACGTCGCTGCCGTGTTCTACGGCGTCGGTGCGCGCCTCGACGCGCAACCCGAACTCTTGTTCAATTTGCGTCGGGTCGATGCCAGGGATCTTGTTGCTCAAGCCGGTACCGGCTTGTCAAAGACCGGCAAGGCACCCGCCAGAAGCAAGATACTTGACGATTCACTGATGGCTGACGTGTTCGGTATCGAGGTTGACGAAATACCGCCGCCACGACATCCGCAAAAGCCTGAGAAACCGGTGCTCAAGAAGTCCGCGCCGAAGAAGGTCGTGAAGTCCGCCGTCGCGACGGTCGCCAAGCCTGCTCCGCCAAAAAAGACAAGGGCTGCCGCCAAACCGCCCGCGCCAGCAAAACCCCTTGCCAAACCGCGCAAAGCAGCCGTCGGCAAGGCGTAGGTGATTTTGCGGCTACCTGGGTGCCCATTCTCAACCCGTGGGCCAGATCCTTGGTGCCCCCAAGGGGTTTCCTGCGCGCACAATGCCCTCAGGTTGATCCTGATGTACCGGGGCAGAACACCACCGCCCCACCCTTACCGCTGATCGAGCCACTTCAACAAAACCCCGAACAGCGCGGGCGGATCAAAGGGCTTGGCGAGAAAGTCGTCCATGCCTGCGGCGCGGCAGCGCACCTTGTCTTCGGGAAAAACATTGGCGGTCATGGCGATGATTGGCGTTGCCCGACAGACAGGTGTTTCGCGCAGTTGCCGCGTCGCCTCGAGTCCGTCGAGATGAGGCATCTGCATGTCCATAAAAATCGCCGCGTAGGCTACCTCGCTGGCCATCTGCACTGCCGCCGCCCCATCATCTGCCGTATCGACCAGCAGATCGGCCCCTTCGAGCAGCATCTGGGCGATTTCCCGGTTCATCGGCTCGTCATCGACGACCAGGATGCGGCGACCGGCGTAACGCCGGCGGATCTCCGCTTCGGCATTGACCGGGCGGGCGGCGGGCGGCGCGGCGAGTTCGCCGCCCTTGTTCAGGCGCGCGCTGAACCAGAAGGTGCTGCCGACCCCCGGTGTGCTCTCGACACCGGCCTCGCCGCCCATCAGTTCGGCCAGTCGGCGGGTGATTGCCAGCCCGAGGCCGGTGCCGCCGTATTGGCGCGTGATCGAATTGTCAGCCTGCTCAAATGCGCCGAACAGGCGGCGCAGCACTTCGGCCTGAATACCGATGCCGCTATCCTGAACCTCGAAACGCAGCAGCGCCGACGCGGCGCACTCCTCCTGCACCAAGACGCGCAGGGTCACCACGCCGGTTTCGCTGAACTTGATGGCGTTTATCGCGTAGTTGAGCAAAGCCTGGCGCAGCCGTATCGGGTCGCCGAGCAGGTAGGGCGGGAAAGTTCCGCCCTCGACGACGAGGCGAATGCCCTTGGCCTCGGCGCGCTCGCTGAGGATCACGCTGACATTGGTCAGCAGGCTGTCGACGACCACCGGGCCTTCCTCGATGACGAATTTCCCGGCTTCGATTTTTGAAAGATCGAGGATGTCGTCGATGATGCCGAGCAGGTGTTCGCTGGCGGTGCCGATCTTGTCGAGGCGATCGGCCTGCGAGGGCGTCACGCCGCCCCGGCGCAGCAGGTTGGCCATGCCCATGATGGCGTTCATCGGCGTGCGGATTTCATGGCTCATGTTGGCCAGAAAGGCGCTCTTCGCGATGTTGGCGGCCTCGGCCGCGTTGCGCGCTTTGACCAGTTCGACGGTGCGTTCCGCCACCTGTTCTTCGAGGCGATGGCGGTAACGCTCCAGCTCGGCCTCGGCCTGCTTGCGTGCGCTGATGTCGCTCAGGATTACGCGCACCCCGCCTGCGCTGGGCGCGCAGTCGAGTTGCGCAGAAAACACCGTACCGTCGCCGCGCCGCAAGCTGAGCTCCAGCTTGACTTGCACGCCGCGCTGTTTCACCGCCATGAAATTCATCATCCAGCGGTCCTGCTCTTCGCTGATGACCAAGGCAGTGAAGCGCCTGAGCAGCAGTGCCTTGCGCTCTTCCCCGAGCAGCGTAGCGCCGGTGAGGTTAACTTGCGCGATCATGCAGCTGATATCAAGGGTGAAATAACCGACCGGTGCAAACTCATAGAGATCAAGGTAGCGGTCACGCGACTCCTCAAGCGCCATCTGCGCCTGGCGCAAGGTTTCGTTCTGCATCTCCAGTTCGACCTGATGCACCTGCAGCTCGTACAGCAGATCGCTGGCCGTGCCGTCGGGGGCAGGCCTGGGTGACCCGGTCAGTTGCCTTTCGGCCCCGGCGCGCAATTGCGCATCCTGCCGTGTTTTATCGTCAGGCGGGTTCATGAGCTTCCTTTTGCTCTATCGCTACCATGGCCAATAGAATCAACTCGGTGTTGCCGATCGCCGTCACAATACGCCGCGCATTCAGCTGCATGCGGCGCTGACCGAGGCCGGGGAAGTCGTGTTCAACGACGTACCCCTCAATCACCTGATCGTGCGGCAGGATGCCTTCAAGCAATTTGCGCAGCGCCGGGATGCGCCACTGACCGTTGCCCAAATCATAAATCTTGCGCCCCACCGTCTCCTCGGCCTTGACCTGGAAATGCGCGTAGAACGAGCGGCTGGCCGAGACGACCTGCAGCTGGCCGTCAAGCACGATGAGCGGCTCGCTGAGCGTATTGACGATGCCCTCGGCCAGCTCGCGTGCCAGCTGCACGACCCCGAGATTGAGGCGCTCGGCTTCGCGCCGCTCGCTGATGTCGTGGAAAGTCAGCACGACGCCTTCAATCACGTTGTCGAGCGTGCGGTAGGGCTGGATGCGCGCCTGATACCACGTGCCGTCGAGCGTCTGCAGCTCGCGCTCGACCGGGATCAGCGAATCGAGCACGCTCTGGATCTCGGCGAGCAGATCGTCGCCGGCGATGTTCGACTTGATGTCGCCGAGCGACCGGCCAACGTCGCCGGCGATCAGGCGGTAGATCTTGACCGCCTCGCGCGTGTAGCGCCGGATGACCAGATCGTGATCGATGAACAGCGTGCCGATGTTGATGTTGTCGAACAGGTTCTTCATGTCGTTCTGCAGGCTGCTCAGTTGCTCGATACGCGCATTGAGCTCGCTGTTCACGGTGATCGTTTCTTCGTTCAGCGACTGCAGTTCCTCTTTCGAGGTTTCCAGCTCTTCATTCGACGATTGCAGCTCTTCGTTGGTCGACTGCAACTCTTCGTTGGTCGATTTGAGTTCCTCGTTGGCGGCCTGCGCTTCCTCGATGGTCGCCTGCAGGTTTTCCTTGTTGTAGGCCAGTTCATTTTCGAGAAAGGCGATGCGATCGTGTTCATTCGAACGGGCGCTGGCTTTGGCGGAGCGTTTCTTGGCCGGTGGCGCCGGCGCTACGTCGGCGTTGGCTGCGTCGGGAATGTCTTCGAAGCAGACCAGCAGCAGCGGCACACCCACCTTGGTGTTGCCGTGCTGGCCCGGCAGCCGGCTCAGGCTGAAGCGCACCAGCGAGAAGCCGCCATTGGTCTTCACCGAGACTTCGCCCGAGCGCTGCGGCTCGGCTACGGCGGCGGCACCGAGCAAGGCCGCACGCAGCGGCTGCTGCAGGCCTTCGCGCGCCATGTCGACGACGTTGCTGCTGAGCGGGCCGGGCGCCGGTCGCAGATAGCGCCCGGTGTCGCCGTGCACATAGAGGATGTCGCCGCGGGCGTCGATGGTCACCGCCGCCGGCGCGTAGGACTGGAGCAACGCGCGGTTGCTCAGGTCGGCAATGCTGTCGAATTTTTTGGGTGCAATCATGGCGCTTTCGGTACTCGCTGCAATGGCTGCGCTCTGCGTACTGACTAGCGGGGCAGCAAGATGGCCGGTCATGGTCTGGCTCCTGGCGCTGGCTGCGTGACCATGAATGGCACGGTAAAACTTCCATTTGCGATCAAGCGGGGCAAACAGCTCGGTCTGGTTGGTGATGCTCTCCGAGGTGGACAGGAAAAGCACGCCATCGGGTTTGAGCGCGTAATGGAAGTTGGGGATCAGGCGGCTCTGCAGTTCCGGCTCGAGATAGATCATCAGATTGCGGCAACTGAGCAGGTCGAGTTTGGTGAAGGGCGGGTCCTTGACGACATTCTGCACGGCAAAGACGATCGACTCGCGGAGGTTCTTCTTCACCTTGTAACCGCTGTCATCCTTGGTGAAAAAGCGACGCAGGCGTTCGGGCGTTACGTCCTGCGCGATATTCGGCGGGAAACAGCCGGCGCGCGCGGTGGCGATCGCGTCTTCGTCGAGGTCGGTGGCGTAGATCTGGACTGCGATGTCGTGGGCGAACCTGTCCGGCGCGTTTTCATTCACCTCGTCGAGCAACTCGTGCAGCACGATGGCGATCGAGTAGGCCTCCTCGCCGCTGGCGCAGCCGGCCACCCAGACGCGGAAGGTATAGCCGGGCGGCTTGCCGGCGAGCAAGGCGGGCAGAATGGTCAGTTTGAGCGCAACAAAGGCTTCGGGGTCGCGAAAGAAGCTGGTGACGTTGATCAGCAACTCCTTGAACAGGAGTTGAACCTCGGCGGGGTGCGCCCTGAGGTAGCGCGCATAAATCGTGTGCTCCTCGATGCCATGCTGCGCCATGCGCCGCTCGATGCGCCGGCCGATGGTGCTCTTTTTGTAGAGCGAGAAATCGTGACCGGTGGTGCTGCGCACCTGCAGCAGGATCTGGCTGATGCCGGACAGGGATTTCTCCGGCACAACGGCCGGCACGTTTAGGCGCAGACCCGACAGCCGGGTGACCTTAAGCAACATCGCCGGCATCTGCTCGACCGGCAGGATGTGCGTTGCGTAGCCGGCGTTGATAGCGCTCAGCGGCATGCCGTCGTATTTGGCGGAAGACGGCTCCTGCACCATGCACACGCCGCCGGCGCCCAGGATGGCGCGCAGGCCGAGCGTGCCGTCGGTGGCGGTGCCGGAGAGGACGATGCCGATCGCGTGCTCGCCCTGATCGTCGGCCAGCGAACGCAGAAAGCCGTCGATCGGCATGCGCTGGCCGCGTACCTGCTCGGGCACCGAGAGCTGCAGCACGCCGCCCAGGATGGCCATCTCGCGGTTCGGCGGGATGATGTAGACGTGGTTGGCTTCGACAGCCATCTGGTCGAGCGCCTCATGCACCGGCATCGCCGTGGCACGTTGCAGGATCTCGGTAAGCAGGCTGACGTGGCTGGGATCGAGATGCGGCACCAGGACAAAGGCCATGCCGGTAGCGACCGGACAAGCGCGAAAGAAAGCCTCGAAGGCTTCCAGCCCGCCAGCCGAGGCGCCGATGCCGACGATCGGGAGGAAATCGGCGGATCTGGCGAGCAGCGGGTTGATGGCGGCGACCGGCTTGACGCGTGCGGTGGTTTTTTTGCTCATGGGGTTCCCTTGGCGCTTCTTTTTTTGACGTTATCAAATAATAGTAGCACTGGGGGCGGGGTTTGTATGCCGGTTTGGCAGGGCGTAACTAGTAGTCAGTCAACATGAAAAGCGAACCACGTAAAAGGGGACGCTACCCATTAATTTGTGCTACCTTCCTGGAATGCCACGACTTGCCAGAACGGTATTTGCAGGGGTTCC
>CAJAHZ010000152.1 GCA_903939665.1 uncultured Pseudomonadota bacterium
AATGGAGACAGCCGGCAAAGCGCCGGGAGGAGTATGGAAAAACTGCGTCGAATCCTGGTGGTTGACGGCTCACGTGTCGTGCGTGCGACGCTCACCAAACACCTCAAGGACAATTTCGAAATTCGCGAGGAGGCGAATGGCGAATCTGCCTGGCAGACGCTTGTCCTTGACTCTTCGATCGTGGTTGTCATCTCCAGCGCGCGCCCTCCGCTACTGGAAGCGCAGGACTTGCTGCAGCGCTTGCGTTCGAGCTCTTTGCGACGCTTGAACGAACTGCCCTTCATGCTCATCGCTTCGGACACCGATCGGCGCACCGAGAATGAGGTGGCCAAGAGCCTCGGGATATCCGGCTTCATCAAGAAGACGATGAAAAAGGGCGAAATCCTTCAGCGCTTGCGGGTCGTTCTGGACCCCTGCGCTACAGCGCTATGCCAGGGCTTGCCCGAGGTTCGCGAAGCGAAGGTGGCCGTCCCTGCCTCCAGAACGTCGGCATTGCTGAGTCGCGAAGAAATCGGTTTGCGGATATCGCAAGCCCTGTCGAGCGCCACAGAAACTGACACAGACGCCAACACTCAGTCAAACGAGATTTGTGCGCTGATGTTCGGCATCGTCAACCATGACGCGCTGATCGATCAGTTTGGCGAAGAGGTTGCGGAAGACATCGGCACGCGCTTTGCCAGTTTGCTGCTCGCCAAGATCGGTCCGCACGACTGTATTGGCCGTTATCCCGGCGAACGCCTGGTGATTATTTCACGCGGGGCTAATCTGGCGCAGTGCGCACATTTCGCCAAGCGCGTGTGCAAGAGCCTGGCCTCAGGGCATATTACGATTCGTGGTGAGCAGGTGAAACTATCTGCCAGCGCAGGCGCGGCGATGGCTTCCGAACACGCCGTTGCGTCTGGCGAGGACTTGCTGGCGCTGACCAGCCAGCGACTGGATCGGGCGCTGGGCTGCGGCGGCAATACGGTAGTCACCGACAACCGGCCCGATTGCCCCTTGCACAATGCTGGCCAGCTTTTGCCGAAAATGCTTTCCTCGCTACTCGGACACGACGACAAAGCGATGGTCGCCCGCATCGGTTCGCTCGGTCTGCAGATTCTGCCGCTGCTCGCCGTGCTCAACAAGGAACTCGCGCTGGGCCTGCAAATGCCGGAAATCAAGAAATTGCTGCAGCAACGGGCAAAGACCGAGAGCAACGCGGCGCACGCCAGCCCGCCGGCTTGAACCTGGGCAGCCTGATCGCTGACGGGCCGCGTCATCATCGCGAAGATCGCCGGCCAGCCCGTCTTGGCCGGACTTCATCGGCTGGCTACAATGCAATGAGCATTCCGGCCTCATCCTTCAGCGCACCCGCCCTGATCAAATCAGTGACCAGCCACTCAGCAAGCGCTTCATCACTGTCTCCGATATAACGGGCGTTGACGCTCTGGCAGAAGCTCAGGCTGGCGAGAAAGGCCGGCAGGTCCCGGCGCGGCAACTGCCGCCGCTCGAGCATAGCAAAAGCAAGCATGACTTTAAGCGCATGACGCGCCAGCCGCTCGACGCTTTGTTCATAGCCCGCCAGCCGCCGGTAGGCATTGGCAAACGCGTCCTCGACTTCGACAAAGGGTGCGCCATGCCCCGGGATAACGACATCGATCGGCAGACGCGCCAGCACGTCGAGCGTTTCGCGCGTCGCCTTGAGGCCGCCTCCGTCTTCCTCATGAGCAAGCAGTTCGGCGAAAATAACGCCAAAACCATCGCGCCAAAGTGCGTCGCCGGAAATCAGAATGCGCCGCTCGTCGTTGTAAAAGGCCAACGCATCCATATCATGGCCGGGTACGGCGATGGCGCGCCAGTTCAGGCCCCCGAGTTCGATCTGATCGCCACCGGCAATCGTCGCATCGTGCTCAAAGCGCATCGCTGACTGACCAAGCGGCGAGAGCATCAGCGCTTCTTCATCCCATTCGGCGATGGTCGCAGCGATACCGGCAGGCACGATGACCTGACACCCGAAAGCCTGCATTACTGCGGCGTTGCCACCGATGTGATCGGAGTGCGAATGGGTGTTCAGCAAGCGCTGAAGGCGCCGGCCACCGAGCGCGTGCGATACCAGAGCAACCGTCTGCGAGGCATGCGACACATAGCCGCTGTCGATCATGGCGGCATGCTCGCCTTCAAGGAAAATAACATTGTTCGATGACAGCCAGCCCCGTTCGAGAACCAGCAAGGTATCCGGGAGCATCAGGAACGACCGGGGGAATCGGGGTCGGACGCGGTGCGCAACGCAGGCGAGGAGCGCAATTCTTCTACAACGATTCGCTGATCGCCGGGCGATACCGGCAAAGGCGGACGACCGCAGCCGAGACAGTAACCGGAATCCGGGTCGGTCATACAGATGCCGACGCAGGGGAATTCCTGCTCCGCCGCAAGTCCGGGCAGGCTCATCGATCGCAGTCTCCGCAAAATTCAGCGCCGCAAGGATCGTGTTCGGCACGCCGCCGATCAACGGCGGCCAGGATATCCAGCTTGACGTCATCAACTGCCCGGCTCCAGGCACAGATCTCGTCAAGCGTGCGAAAACAGCCCCGGCAGAGCCCGCTGAGGCTGTCCATCTGGCAGACATTGACACAGGGCGATGCCACTGTGGTTTTATCTTTCGCAATCACCAATAAATCCGATCCGTTTTTCCTGTTGGCCAGCAATCCATTTGCGCCATTTTCGGCAATAATGGCGGACATCGACAATTAAACAAAGCGTGTCTTGGGCCTGGGAGGGGCAAGACCATGAGTCAGCAGCTCCGCAAGATGTTTTCACCCGCTTCGATCGCCGTGTTCGGCGCCACCGAGGAAGCCGGTTCGATTGGCCATGCCTTGCTTCAGAACCTGTTGGTCAATTTCAAAGGCCCGGTGTTCCCGATCAACCCGGGGCAAGAGAACATTCTTGGCCGCCCCTGTTTCGCCAGCCTGGCTGATCTTAGCCAGACCGTAGGCCATGTGGTTGATCTGGCTGCGGTCATTTCACCGGCTGCGCAAGTTCCCGCCATCATCGAAGCCTGCGGCCTTGCCGGCGTCCGTGCCGTTGTCCTCTTTTCGGAAGGCTTCCGGGACGCCGGACCCAGCGGCGCACGCATCGAACGGGCGATGCTCGACATGGCGCGACGCTATCATGTACGCATTATCGGACCGCGTTCGGTCGGACTGATCTGTCCGCGTCTCGGTCTTAACCTGACGCCGATTGCCAAGCAGGCGCCAATTGGCAATATCGCCTTCATTTCGCAGTCGAGCACGATCTGCGCCTCGATACTCGACTGGTCGTATAACAACGAATTCGGTTTTTCCGCCATCGTTTCGCTTGGCAACGCGGCAGATCTCGACTTCGCCGAAATCGTCGATCATCTGGCGGCTGACTCGAATACCCACTGCATCCTGATTTACATGGAAGGGCTGCGCAACGCGCGCCGCTTCATGAGCGCTTTGCGCGCCGCCGCCCGCATCAAGCCGGTGATCGCGGTCAAGGCCGGCAAGGCGCTGGCTGCTGCGACGGTCGCGCAGGTGCAAACCGGCGCGGTGGTCGGTGACGACGAAATTTTCGATGCGGCGCTGCGCCGGGCCGGCGTCGTCCGCGTCCAGACCATCGGCGACATGTTTTCCGCAGCACGCGCGCTGACCAGCCCGAAACGACCGGCTGGCGACCGGCTGGCAATCATCACCAACGGCGGCGGCCCGGCGGTAATGGCCACCGATCTGGCCGTATCACTCGGCATCGAAATCGCCACCCTGTCTGCCCAGACCATCAGCAAACTCAATGCCTCGTTGCCGCGCAGCTGGTCGCACGGCAACCCGATCGACGTTCTCTTCGATGCCACGCCGGATCGTTACCGCAATGCACTGGCGACCTGTCTCGATGACGAAAACGTCGATGCCGTGCTGGTCATTTTTGCGCCAAGCACGATGGTTGATCCGGACACAATCGCACAGGCGGTCGTCGAAGCATCGGCCAATACCGAAAAACCGGTCCTCACCTGCTGGATGGGCGAGATGCAGGTGCGCGGTGCGCGTGGCGCATTTGCGGCGGCCAAGATTCCCACCTTCCGTTCACCCGAAAATGCCGTTGAGGCTTTTCACTACATGGTTTCGTATTTTCGCAGCCAGCATATCCTGCTCGAAGCCCCCAGCTCGCTCTCGCACGATGACGAACCGGATATTGAAAATGCCCGCCTGATCATCGAGGCGGCACTGGCCGAACGGCGCAAGGAATTATCGGCCCTTGAAGCCAAGGCCGTGCTGGCTGCCTTTCGCATCCCCGTATCGCGCTCGGTGATGGCGCGTTCGCCGAACGAGGCGATGCTGATCGCGCAGCAGCTGGGCTTCCCCGTCGCCATGAAGGTCGAGTCGGCAGACATCGTCCACAAATCCGATGTCGGTGGCGTGCGGCTCAACCTGTCCAACGCCCAGGCGGTGCGCAGCGCTTACAACGACATCGTCGCCGACGTCACGCGTCTGGCGCCCGCAGCACATATCGACGGCATCTCGATCGAACCCTTCATCTCCCGCCCGCACGGACGCGAGCTGGCGATCGGCTTGCACTGCGACCCGCTGTTTGGCCCGGTGATTACCTTTGGCGAAGGCGGGCAGGTGGCCGAGGTGTTCAACGAAAAGTCGATCGCGCTGCCACCGCTTAACCACCGCCTGATCGACGATCTTGTCGAACGCGCCCGCGTCGCACGCTTGCTCAAGCCTTTCCGGCAAATGCCGGCGATTGATCGCAAGGCACTTGATTCGGCCTTGCTGCGCGTCTCCGAAATGGCCTGCGAACTGCCATGGATCCGCAAGATGGAGATCAACCCGCTGATCATCGACGACGAAGGCGCAATTGCCGTCGATGCCCGCATCGCCATTACGGCGCATGTCGCCTCGTCGGAGCCGCATGCCCACATGGCGGTTTGCCCCTACCCGGCGCATCTTGAATCTTCCTGGCAGTTCCCTGGCGGCACCAACTTCACCATCCGCCCGGTTCGCCCGGAAGATGCCGAGCTGGTGCAGGAGTTCGTTCGCACGCTATCGAATGACTCACGTTACAAGCGGTTCATGCATGTGTTGAGCGAGTTGTCGCTGTCGACACTGGCGCGCCTGACGCAAATCGACTACGACCGCGCCTTGGTGTTAATCGCCGTCAGCCATCAGGGGGGCCACAATGCGGTGGTGGGCATTGCCAACTTTGGCGTATTGCCGGATGGCGAAACCTGCGATTTCGGTCTCGTTACATCGGAAAAAGTCCGCAACAAGGGCCTCGGCGCGCGACTCATGCACAGCCTGATGGAAGCCGCTCACAACCGTGGGCTGAAGGTCATTGAAGGCGACGTACTGGTCAACAATCCGAACATGCTCAAACTGATGAAAGCCCTCGGCTTTGAGATATTCGAGCACGACGAGGACGAGGACCTGCAGCGCGTCGTCAAGCAGTTGTAGTTTTTTTGTCGGGTATTCGAAGGCATCTTTCTGATGCGCGAGGCACTGGGTTGTGTGCCGCAATATGCTGATGGCTTGTGAATTGTCGCGTTACTTCAGGTCCGAGTTCGACCATTTGCTGCCGTATGTTGCTTCCGAGAACCGGCCACTGGGATGTCCGCAGAAATCGGTTACCTGCCGGACTCATCAGAGGGTCCAGG
>CAJAHZ010000153.1 GCA_903939665.1 uncultured Pseudomonadota bacterium
TAAAACTGGAAAAAACCCCTGTTTTGACGGATAATTTCGCCTTTTTGCAGATCGGCAAACCATCGTGTCAGTCGCGCCCATTACCTTCACCCCTCTGACCGGCGCCATTCGCGCCCTCGCCATGGACGCGGTCCAGAAGGCCAACTCCGGCCACCCCGGCGCCCCCATGGGCATGGCCGAGATCGCCGAAGTGTTGTGGCGCCGCCACCTGCGCCACAATCCGGCCAACCCGCAATGGGCCGACCGCGACCGTTTTGTGCTGTCCAACGGCCATGGCTCGATGCTGATCTACGCGCTGCTGCACCTCACGGGTTACGACGTCTCAATCGATGATCTGAAGAGTTTCCGCCAATTCCGCTCGAAAACGCCGGGCCACCCCGAAGTCGGCCACACGCCGGGCATCGAAACAACAACCGGCCCGCTCGGTCAGGGCATCGCCAACGCCGTTGGTTTTGCCCTCGCTGAAAAAACACTGGCGGCTGAATTCAACCAGCCCAACCACCAGATCGTCGATCATTCGACCTACGTTTTCCTCGGCGACGGCTGCCTGATGGAAGGCGTGTCGCACGAAGCATGCTCGCTGGCCGGCACGCTGGGCCTCGGCAAGCTGATCGCTTTCTACGACGACAACGGCATCTCGATCGACGGCCACGTCGAAGGCTGGTTCACCGACAATACGCCGAAGCGCTTCGAAGCCTACGGCTGGCAGGTCATCGCCAACGTCGACGGGCATAATAGCGATGCCATCGAAGCTGCGCTGCTTGCCGCGCGTGCAGAAACCGGCAAGCCGACACTGATCTGCTGCAAGACGACGATCGGCCTCGGTTCGCCAAACAAGGCCGGCACACACGACGTGCATGGCGCGCCGCTCGGCGATGCTGAAATCGCCGCCACCCGCGCGCACATCGGCTGGAATCACGCTCCGTTCGAAATCCCGGCCGACGTTTACGCCGCTTGGGACGGCAAGGCGCGTGGCGCCGCCGCTGAAAGCGACTGGAACACGCGCTTTACCGCCTACCGCGCCGCGTTTCCCGAACTCGCCACCGAATTCAGCCGCCGCATGGCCGGCCAGTTGCCGGCAACCTGGGCTGCAGATGCCGCCAAAGCAGTAGCCGAGATCGCCGCCAAGGCCGAGAACATTGCCACACGCAAGGCTTCGCAAAACGCCATTGGCGCTTTCGCACCGCTGCTGCCCGAACTGATCGGCGGCTCAGCCGACCTCGCCGGCTCGAACCTGACGCTGTGGAAGGGTTCGAAGGGCGTCAGCCGCAATTCTGGCGGTAACTACATTTATTACGGCGTACGCGAATTCGGCATGACGGCGATCGCCAACGGCCTTGCGCTGCATGGCGGCTTCATTCCCTACACGGCAACCTTCCTCGTCTTCTCGGACTACGCGCGCAACGCGATCCGCATGGCAGCGCTGATGAAGCAGCGTCAGATCATGGTCTATACGCATGATTCGATCGGGCTCGGCGAAGACGGCCCGACGCACCAGCCGGTCGAGCATGTTTCCAGCCTGCGCCTGATTCCCGGCGTCGATGTCTGGCGCACCGCCGATGCAACCGAAACCGCTGTTGCCTGGCAGGCCGCTATCGAGCGCACCGACGGCCCGAGCGTCCTGGCCCTGTCGCGCCAGAACCTACCGACCGTCACCGGCGCCATCGCTTCCGAAACGATCCGTCGCGGCGGCTACGTACTGACTGACGCTGTCGTTCCCGAAGCCGTGCTGATCGCCACCGGCTCCGAAATCAAGCTCGCACTCGACGCACAGAATGCACTGGCCGAGGCCGGCATTGCGACGCGCGTCGTCTCGATGCCCTGCGCCGACGCTTTCGAGCGTCAGGACAAGGCCTACAAGGAATCCGTACTGCCGCGCGGCATCCCGCGCGTTGCCATCGAAGCCGGTGTCAGCGACTTCTGGCGCAAGTATGTCGGACTCGAAGGCGCGGTGATCGGCATCGACCGCTTCGGCGAATCTGCCCCGGCCGGCGAACTGCTCAAGTTTTTTGGTTTTACCGTCGACAACGTGGTCGCCACCGTCAAAGAAATTCTGTAAATAAAGGGAGCTTTCAAATGAGCATCAAGATCGCCATCAACGGATATGGCCGCATCGGTCGCTGCACCCTGCGCGCTATCTGGGAATACGGCCTGCAGGACGAGTTCGACGTCGTTGCCATTAACGCTTCGGGCGACATCGCGACCAACGCTCACCTGACCCGCTACGACACGACGCACGGCCGTTTCGCCACCTCGGTCGAAACCGATGGCGAGAACTGCATGATCGTCGGCGGCAAGCGCATTCCGTTCTACTCGACGAAGAACCCGAAAGACATCAACTGGGCCGACCACGGCGTTGATGTACTGCTCGAATGTACCGGCGCCTACACCTCGAAGGCCAAGGCGCAAGCCCTGCTCGAGCAGGGCGCCAAGCGCGTGCTGATCTCCGCCCCCGGCGGCGACGACGTCGATGCGACCATCGTTTATGGCGTCAATGAAGAAATCCTGAACAAGGCGATGACCGTCGTATCCAACGCTTCGTGCACGACCAACTGCCTCGCGCCGGTGGCCAAGGTGCTGCAGGACAACATCGGCATCAAGCAGGGACTGATGACGACGATCCACGCCTACACCAACGATCAGGTGCTGGTCGACGTGCGCCACAAGGACCTGCGCCGTGCCCGTGCCGGCGCGCAGAACATCATCCCGACCAAGACCGGCGCCGCCAAGGCCGTCGGCCTCGTGTTGCCGGCGCTGAAGGGCCGTGTCGATGGCTTCGCGCTGCGCGTGCCGACGATCAACGTATCGCTGGTCGACCTCACCTTCACCGCCGAACGCCCGACGACAAAGGAAGAAATCAACGAACTGATGACCGCCGCCGCCAACGGCCCGATGAAGGGCGTGCTGGCCGTCAACAACGACCCGCTGGTTTCAAGCGACTTCAATCACACCCGCGTTTCCTCGACCTTCGACGCGACGCAGACGCGCGTCATCGACGGCACGCTGGTCAAGGTGCTGGCCTGGTACGACAACGAGTGGGGCTACTCCTGCCGCATGCTCGACGCCGCCCGCGCTCTGGTTAACGCGAAGTAATGTTTTATACCGCTTTCAACGCAGAGGGCGCAGAGACGCAGAGAACGCAGAGATTTAGAAGAATGTTCGCACTTACTTTTGGTTGCGAAATTGTTCTTTCTCTGCGACCTCTGCGCCTCTGCGCTCTCTGCGTCGAAAGCGGTTTACTCACTCCCAAAAGCTGACCTATGGCGCCACTGCGCCTTGCCATCAACGGCTACGGCCGCATCGGTCGCTGTTTTCTACGCGCCCTGCTCGAATCGCCGCTGCGCGATGAACTGCAGGTGGTTGCCATCAACGAACCGGCCAACCTCGACAGCATCGCCTACCTGACGCGCTATGACTCGACACACGGCCGCTTTCCCGGCAGCGTAGAGCTCAAGGACGGCGCGCTCGAAATCAACGGCCGCGCCATCGCCGTCAGCCATGCCACCACCCCCGAAGAAATCGACTGGCGTGCGCTCGACATCGATCTGCTGATCGAGTGCTCAGGTCACTACGGCTACCGCTGCGATCTGGTGCGTTTCCTCAACGCCGGTTGCAAACGCCTGCTGCTCTCGCACCCCGGGCACGGCGCCGAAGATGTCGATGCGACCATTGTCTATGGCATCAATCAGCAACAGCTGACCGGCGAGCAGTTGCTTGTCTCGAATGCTTCTTGCACGACCAATGCCGTGGTGCCGGTGCTGGACCTGCTGCATCGCGAAATCGGCATTGAGCAGGTGCTGCTCACCACGCTGCATTCGGTGATGAATGACCAGCCGCTGGCCGACGGCTACCACCACGCCGATCTGCGCCGCACACGTGCAGCGCTGCCTTCGATCATTCCGGTATCGACCGGCCTCGCACGCGGTGTCGAACGTCTGCTGCCGCAACTGGCCGGTCGCGTGCAGGCCAAGGCGATCCGCGTGCCGACGCTCAATGTCTCGGCAATCGATGTCGTCATCGAGTTTGCGCGCGACGTATCGGCCAGTGAGATCAACGCCCTGCTCGCACAAACTGCCGCCGGCCCGTTGAAAAACCTGCTGGCTTTTTCCAACGAGCCGCACGCCTCGATCGACTTCAACCATGACCCGCACTCAGCCATCGTCGATGGCAGCCAGACGCGCGCCGCCGGCCCGCGCCTTGTTAACCTGCTGCTCTGGTTCGACAACGAATGGGGTTTCGCCAACCGCATGATCGAAGTCGCCGGATATTGGTTGAAACAGAAATGAACCTCTTTAGACGCAGAGTACGCGGAGACGCAGAGATCGCTGAGAAAACCAAA
>CAJAHZ010000154.1 GCA_903939665.1 uncultured Pseudomonadota bacterium
GTCTGATGGCCGGCGTCGGCCTGCAAGGGTCAAAAATCACCCATCTGAAAAATTGAGGTTTTGGACAAATGACAAACTTGCATAGATCACTGGTCGCTGGATTGCTGGCCCTGTCTTTTGGCGCGCTACCGGCAAAGGCCCAGCAGACGCCCGTCGTCGCCAGCGCAGTCGCCAGCGAACCGGGGAAAGTCGCCGTAGCTGAAGCCACCCGGGTTAGCGCCGTGGTGACAGCCCTCGACCAGGCCACCCGCCGAATCACATTGAAGGGACCGAAAGCGCTTGTCCTGGAAGTCGTTGCCAGCGACGAGGTGCGAAATTTTGACCAGATCAAGGTGGGCGATGAACTGGTCGTGAAATTCATACAGGCAGTCAGCCTCGAACTCAAGAAAGGCAGCGGAATTCGCGAACATTCTGAAATCAGCGAGACTGCGCGCGCCAAGCCAGGCGAGAAGCCGGCGGGCGCCGTCGCCAACCAGGTAACGATCGTTGCCGACGTGATCGATGTCAACCCGAAAAAGAAGACGATCACCCTGAAGGGCCCGAAGGGCAATACCGTCGAACTCAACGTGAAAAACCCGGATCACTTCAAGGTAGTGAAGAAGGGCGACCAGGTCGAGGCGGTCTACATCGAAGCGCTGGCAGTCGCCGTTGAGCCGGCGCCGAAAAAAGGCGCCAAACAATAAGTATTCGACAGCAAGGGAACTCGCATGAACCAGATCAGAAAAAAAAGCGCACTGCTTGCCGTACTCATGAGCACATTTGCTGTGCTCGGTCAGGCGCAGGCCGCACCCATCGCCTACCCGGCCAAGGGCCAGAGCCCGCAACAGCAGCAGAAAGACGATGGCGAATGTTTCGCCTGGGCCAAGAGCACGACCGGCATCGACCCAGCCGCGGTTGCTGCAACACCCGCGCCGGCGCCGCAGTCGGGCCCGGCGGTGGGCGGCGGTGAGCGCGCAACGGGTGCGGTACGGGGCGCCGTAGTCGGTGGCATCATCGATGGCGGCGATGGGGCCGCAAAGGGCGCCGCAGTGGGCGTCGTGGCCGGCGGCGTGCGCGCTCGCCAGAATCAGAAAACACAAGAGGCGCAGGCACAATCGCAAGCTCAGGCCCAGAAACAGGGTGCCATCAATACTTTCTACCGCGCCCATTCCGCCTGCATGGAAGGTCGTGGCTACGCGATCAAGTAAGGCATTTCCATCAAGCTTGCCGGGCATTTTGCCCGCCGGAGCGCTTTTTTTCTCGCAACAGCGGCGCTGACAGACGTCCGTAACGGCGCCAGGCCTGCATCTGCGCCCCGTTTGCCGCCATGGAAGGCGGCAGCTGAGCGTTTGCGCCCATACATTTGGCGCTGCTATGCAGCGTGCAATACCCCGCATTTTCTGGCAACCTGAACCTGCATCCCCGCATGCTGTCTGATTTTTGTCGCACCAGCAAACGAAAGTGAAGTGAAGCAAGGGCAAGAACGCTGGAATCTTGCAGATGAACACATGAGCAAATGAGCAAGCGGCGCAGGACTTGCGCTATTTGCAGACAAAACCAAAGGAGAAAATATGGACAAGAAACAGCTTGCTGCCGAAAATTTCGTTGATGGTCGCCGTGGCTTCATGAAAACAGCGAGCATTGGCGCCTGCCTGGCGCTCGCTGGCGGCGCCAGCGAGGCGTTTGCTGCCAATGCGCCACAAAAGGATAGCTGCTGCAGTCTGGTGCCCTACTTCGAGGTCGCTGAAGGCAAGCTGGACGCTTTCAAAGCCCTCGGGCCTAAGTTCGTCAAGCTCACCCGCCGCGAGCCAGGCTGTCTTTATTATGCATTTTCATTCAGCGGGCAAATCGCGCATTGCCGTGAGGGCTACAAAAATGCGGCTGCCGTATTGGCGCATCTGGGCAACGTAGACGCCGTGCTGAAGGAAGCGCTGAGCATCGCCAAAATCACGCGTCTTGAAGTGCACGGCCCGGCAGCCCAACTCGACAAGTTGCGCGAACCGCTCGCCGGCTTGAACCCGCAATGGTTCGTGCTGGCCGAGGGTGGCTTCCGCCGCTGAACAAGGTGCTGA
>CAJAHZ010000155.1 GCA_903939665.1 uncultured Pseudomonadota bacterium
GACAACGTAAGTTTTTCTATTGAACCGGGCCAGATGGTTGCCCTTGTCGGGAGGTCAGGGAGCGGCAAATCTACCCTGGCAAATCTGATTCCGCGTTTTTATCATCACGACACCGGCCAGATATTGATTGACGGAGCCGATGTCGAGAATTACACCTTGCGTAACCTGCGCCGACACATTGCCTTGGTTACTCAACAGGTCGTGCTGTTCAACGACACCATCGCCAACAATATTGCCTACGGTGATTTATCCGACGCACCAAGAGCGGACATCGAAAAAGCAGCCGAAGCGGCATTTGCGACCGAGTTTATCGAACGCCTGCCGGACCGATTCGATACGCTGGTGGGGGAGAACGGCGTGCTGCTATCGGGCGGACAACGCCAGCGGCTGGCGATTGCACGTGCAATCCTGAAAGACGCGCCGATACTCATCCTTGACGAAGCAACCTCGGCGCTCGACAGCGAATCGGAGCGTTACATCCAGCGTGCGCTTGATTCTGTGACGGCAGACCGCACAACACTGGTCATTGCCCACCGACTCTCGACGATCGAAAAGGCCGATGTGATCATGGTGATGGATCAGGGGCGAGTCGTTGAACGTGGCAGTCACAAGGAGCTGTTGGCAAGCAACGGGCATTATGCCCGCCTGCATGCGATGCAGTTCCGCGAAGAGGAGGCGGTCAAACCGGACGCTTAATCGCTTCCGTTGTTAACTGTTTTTAACTGACAGGGCGTGAAGCGGGGCATGCACCCGGTTTTTCCGGGCCGAACGGTTCTCTATGCGACGCCATAACCATTTTGCGTAAGTTGTCAGATGCTTGATGTCCAAGTATTCCTTGAAAAACCATAAACGGTCACTCCGACTCCAGCACTGCGAATGATGATTTAGCGTGTAGAGATCGCGCATGGCGCAGAGTGTCCGGGACGGCCGCCAGCGTGATTTTTCCAGGTCGATCACGCGCGCATCAACACTCCCGTCTTCATTGGTTCGTGTAAAAACATGCTTTGGAAAAAAGCAGTTGTGCTGAATGCCGTGCGCATGCATGTCACGCAGCAGGGTAGCAACGGCGGCGAGGATGCGCAAGCGAACGGGGCGAGGAGGTGCGCCTTCCTTGAGCCAGCGTTGAACCTGATCTTCAACCGAAGTAAAACCCGTCAGTTCCTCGGTGATCAGGATCGCCCGGTGGTCCTTGCCAACTTTGCGCATTGCGAAATAGATCGGTTCCAGCGATGCGATACCGTTGGCGCGGTAGCGTATGACGTGCTGAAATTCACGCAGAAACGTGGGCGCTCCCCGTACCGGGTGATTCCACAATCGCGCTTTGTGGTTTTCCTGCCGCTTGAGAAAAATTGCGCAGGTGCCGCCGTCCGGGCGCTTCAGTTCACAACGCGAGACGCCACTCCAGCCACCGCGGCGATGATTGGGCTCTTCAAACCATTGCGCTTTAAGCTCCCATAACGAATCGAAGTCCGCTAGCCCGTTATGGGCCAAGATGGCTCGCCAGTGCTCGTTGAGATAGTCTTTCATGGGAATGCTGTCAGTGAAATTTGATTGCCCCTTTTGACGCGCAATACGTAGGTGCGCCATTTGTCCCAGTGTTTGATGAAGTCCACGTGGCCGATCATCTCCAGGCCAGCTGCAGAAAAATCGCTTTCAATATCGCTTCTTGTGAACACAAACCGGTCACGCGGAAAATTCACGCCGCGCATCCTCTCCTTTTTCTTTTCGTTGAGCTGGTGCCGATAGGCCCTGAAATTACCATCAACCCAAAGGGAAACGATGATCGTGTCGGAACTGATTCGTGCAAACTCTTTCAGCATCAGGATGCGGTCTGCACTTTTTTCGATATGGTGCATCAAGCGGATGCTAAAAACGCTTTCGACCAGGTTGTCGGGCAACCCCGTGTCAAAAGCCGAGCATTGAAATGTTTTCTTGATCCTTGCGGTCACTGGCTTTGGACGAAGATCCATCCCGGCATCTATCATTGCCTGACTGTTGTCGCCGACATAGATCGTGCGATCTTTTTCTTCGGCAAGCATCTCCCAGAATCTGCCTGTGCCGCAAGGAAGGTCGAGAACGGAACTCGGTCTCCCCGCCATGACCAAAGCTTTCCTCGCCATCCCCACCTCGCGCCAAGTCGACAAGCGTCGCCAGAAACCGGTGTTGTGTTTGTGAAAATATTTTCGCGCGTGTTCGGGGTCGTACTTCTCAGAGAATTCGTAGTGCGGAGTTGTGTTATTTTCGGCAGTCATGCTTGAATCACTCCAAAGGAAGGCGGATATAATGCCTGAAAAATGCTGGGAATGCAGCCGGAACAATGGAAACTAAACGACGTTGGAACTCACCCTGGCTGGCAGGGGCGCTCTGGGTGACGCCAATTCTGATCATCACCATTATGATAGCGGTTGAGCTGCTCAACCGCGGCGTAACGTCGCACTACCACTTGGCGGTAACGAACTGGTGGTTGCATCAGCCCGTCTACGTTGGCTCGAAGGGATTTAATTACCTGCCGGCGTTTATTCTGTTCTTCAGTTTTTTTGACTGGTTGCCGCATACTCTTTGCGAAATTTTGTGGCGCTGGGTGGCCGCTGGTGGCCTGTTTATCGGCTTGTGGTTTTTTTCTGGTGTTTTTGCAACAAAAAATCGATATCAAGCATTTATTATCGTAACGCTCCTCTCCTTGCCCCTTGGAGTGAGCGCACTCCGCAATGGGCAATCAAGTGCACATCTGGCGGCCAGTCTTGTGTTGGCCGCTTGGTATTTGCACAATCACCGACTGTGGTGGGCCACTTTCTGGCTCAGTATGGCGCTCGTATGCAAACCGTTAGCCATTCCAGCGATCGGCCTTGCGGCAGTGATGTTTCCGGGGCTTTGGTGGCGTGTTGCGATCGGGGCAACGGCGGTGTTCGTCTGTCCGTATCTCTTTGCCCCGGTGAATTATGTGAATGAGATATATGCATCTTTCGCGGCTAATCTGACCGATTGCTTCGATCCCTCCGGCCCTAGCAAACGTACGTTCGCTGATCTGAATGGTCTCCTCGCAGTTTTTAATATCAGACTTTCCGGGTTGCCCTCTCTCGTTGTGGGAGCCGCGACAGGAGTCGCGATGGCGATTGGCGGCTGGTTTGTGAGGGGTTCAGGCGCCGAAATCAGGAGCGTCATGCTCTGGCTTGCCCTTTCGGGAATTCACATCATGCTTTTCACGCCGATGAACGAAAGCAACAGCTATGTAATGCTGTCGCCGTCGTTTGGCCTGTGGGCATTGTGGTTCCTGGCAAATGGGCAGAAGCGGCTGGCCCAGGTCATTGCAGCAATGTCGCTGACGATGTTATTTTTGCCCGACCTGGTCGGGATCGCTTATGGAAGAAGCAGCGGAAATGAATTTGCCAAATTCCTGTACCCCCTCATGACCCTCTTTTTTTTGGGAATTCTCCTCCCGCAAATTCAGCGCATGATCAGCAGAATACCAACCTCCCCCCGGAGCGCTTGAATTTTGCGAACAAAAATATGCTGCGTTTCAGACCGCTGGCAGATTGTTGTCAAACCAGCGGTGAAGCACTGAAGAGGCTGGCCAGTTGCGTAGCAAGCGAGCGCGGTCGCGGCGCCAGGCACGCGCGTGTTCGGCTGCTGAACGATGCTGCACAGTCGCATCAAGGTCGATAACGAGAACCAGCCCTTCATGCCAGAGCAGGTTGGTTGCCTTGAGATCGCCATGACTGATGCGCAGTTCGTGCAGTGAGCGGAAGAGCGAGGTGATCGCGCTTGCTTCCTCGGGCGGCGGCTCGCAATCTGCGGACAGATGGTCGAGCAGATTTGGTCCGCTGCAAAACTCGGTAATCAGCCAGGCGCGCCGACGCAGCGGCCCAATGCGCTCTTCGATCAAGGCCAGCGGCGCCGGCGTTGGAATCCCGAGAAAACGCAAACGATGCCCCTCGCGCCAGGAATGCCACGCCCGACTGGGCCGCCATAGGCGAGTCAGGGCATGGCGAAAATTTTTCAGGTTATAGCGCTTGATAGTCAGCGGCCTGTCAGCAGAACCGACTTTCGCCACCGTGCAGGTGGCACCATCTTTCAGTAATGCGCCGTGGTCGATGTGAACATCGGGCGCGGCCAGCAAAGGTGCCAGAATCGGCGCTTGTTCACGCACGGCGGCGACAAAACGCCCGGTGCGCTGATGCACTGAAAACAACGTGCAATCACGCACTGTTTTGGCCAGAAAACGGTTAAGTCGTTGAGCTCTTACCCTTGAAGTCTCGGCTTGCAGCGCCTGCGGATCTGCCTGCAACTGCGCGCCACCTTCCCTGTAATATGCCAGCAAGTGCACCTGTTGCGAATCCCAACTGGCGGGCAGTTGGGCGAGCAGAATAGCCAGATTGCCGATGGCCTGCCGTTGATCCAGCGGTTTGCCTGGCGAGGCGGCGCACACCTCGTCCCCGTCAATGACGAACAGCTCGCGCTGATGGCGCAGAAAGTTTCCCAGGTGCAAATCCCTGTGCACCAGTCCCTGAAAGTGCATGCGGCCAAGAACGGTAAGTGCCGGGGCCAGCACGGCAAGTGCGGCGGCATTTCCTGTTGGGTTTTCGGACTGCCGTGCCCAGGCTTCCGCCAGCGTTTCGGACGAGTCCAGAAACTCTGTCAACAGGGCATGGCCGCCTGCTGACAGCGGCGCGGCGCCAATCAGCTTGGGCGTCGGCGCAGCGGCCCGGTGCAACGCTTCAATTCCCGATTTTTCCTGTGCCCAGTGCCGGGCACTGTCACGAGCGACAAAAAGCTTTGCCAACACATTGCGTCCGCCAAGCTCACCTTTTCCGACGATGCGTTTCCCGGGCAAGATCC
>CAJAHZ010000156.1 GCA_903939665.1 uncultured Pseudomonadota bacterium
CTACTCTCCGCCATGGAAGGCGCCGGAAAAATGGTCGACGACGAGGAATTGCGCGCCGCCATGGCCGGTCGCGGCCTCGGCACACCGGCAACGCGCGCGCAGATCATCGAAAACCTGCTCGGCGAACAATATCTGCATCGTGAAGGGCGTGAATTGCAGCCCACGGCCAAGGCCTTTTCGCTGATGACCTTGCTCAACGGGCTCGGCATCCCCGAACTGACCGCACCGGAACTAACCGGCGACTGGGAATGGAAATTGGCGCGCATGGAACGCGGCGAAATGTCGCGCGATGCCTTCATGAAGGAAATCGCGGCGATGACGCAACATATCGTCGACCGCGCCAAGACCTACGACAGCGATACGATTCCCGGTGACTTCGGCGAACTAAGCACCCCCTGCCCGAAGTGCGGCGGGCTGATCAAGGAAACCTACAAGAAATTCCAATGCCAAGGTTGCGAATTCTCGCTGTGGAAAATCGTCGCCAGCCGCCAGTTCGAAGCCAGTGAAATCGAAGAGCTGCTCACCGAACGCAAGATCGGCCCGCTGACCGGATTTCGCAACAAGATGGGGCGCCCGTTCAACGCGATCATCAAGCTTAACGCTGAAAATTCACCGGAATTTGATTTCGGACAGGGTGCCAATGGAGAAGACGGCAATGCCGAGCCGGTCGATTTCACGGGCCGCGAAGCGCTCGGCGCCTGCCCAAAGTGTGCTGCCCGGGTCTTCGAGCACGGCATGGCCTACGTCTGCGAAAAATCGGTTGGGCCGGACAAGACCTGTGATTTTCGCTCGGGCAAAGTGATCCTGCAGCAAGCGGTCGAAGAAGAACAGATGAAAAAACTGCTCGCCACCGGCCGCACCGACCTGCTCAAGGACTTTGTCTCGGCCCGTACGCGACGCAAGTTCTCGGCGTTTCTGGTGCGCGGCAGCGACGGAAAAGTCGGTTTCGAATTCGAAAAACGCGAGCCTAAAGCCAAAGCGCCGGCAAAAACTGCAAAAGCTGCCGCAGCCAAGGAAGAGGAAAAACCCGCTGCCAAAAAAGCGGCGGCAAAACCCCGCAAGAAGCCCGCTGCGTGACGTTCGGCTGACAACAACAAAAAGGGCTGCCCGTGGGCTGCCCTTTTTGTTCCACGTGGAACCTTATCGGAATACTGGCTTCACTCTTCGAGCAAACTGCGCAACATCCACGCGTTCTTCTCGTGGATTTCCATGCGCTGGGTCAGCAAATCCGCAGTCGGCTGGTCGCTGGCTTTGCTCGCCACTGCGAAGACCTTGCGCGCCGTGCGCGCAACCGCCTCCTGCCCGGACACCAGTTGCCTGATCATGTCTTTCGCCTTGGGCACGCCATCCTCTTCGGGAATCGATGATAGTTCAACGAAGCGCTTGTACGACCCCGGAGCCGGATAGCCGAGGGCACGGATACGCTCGGCGATGATGTCGAGCGCGTTCCAGAGCTCGGTGTATTGCGCCTGAAAGAGCAGATGGAGTGTCTGAAACATCGGACCGGTGACATTCCAGTGAAAGTTATGCGTCTTCAGGTAGACCGTGTAACTGTCGGCCAGCAGGCACGAAAGACCTTCCGCAATCTTCTTGCGATCCTTTTCACTGATGCCGATATCAATCTTGTTCGCCATGATGTTCTCCTCTATCGATGAAGTAAGCTGCTGCTGAATCAATCGTAGGCGCTTGAGCGAGACTTCACAAATTGATTACGGCGATACAGAAGATAGTTTTTGACTATAGAGCCGGGATCACACCGAGCGGCGGCGCATCCAGGATGGATGCCCGCAAAACATCGATTGCCTGAGGCCGCGGGAAAGAGGCCCGCCAGGCGATCACGACGCGCCGGAAGGGGGCAGGGTCGGTGAATGGCCGAAGTTGCAGCAGCGGGCTATTCTGGGGCCAGCTTTCAGCGGCCGACGCCGGCACGACGGACATACCGGCACCACTGGCCACCATGTGCCGCACCGTCTCCAGCGAACTCCCTTCGAGCGCATGACTGGCACCGCCCGGCGCGGAAAGATGCGGACAGGCCTCAACGACCTGATCGCGGAAGCAATTACCGCTACCGAGCAGCAGCAAATTCTCCGCGGCGACCTGATCGGGATCGACGGCCGCCTGTTCGGCCAGAGGATGACCTGCGGGCAGGGCGACACGAAAGGGCTCGTCATAAACGGCCAGGCTGACGATACCCGGCTCCAAAAAGGGCAGGGCGACGACAATCACATCTAGGTCGCCGCGCCGCAATTGCTCGGCCAGGCTGACGGTAAAGTTCTCCTGCAGGTACATCGGCATGCGCGGCGCGCGAGCGTGCAAGGCCGGAATCAGGCGCGGCAGCAGATAGGGCGCGATGGTGTAGATCACGCCAAGACGCAAGGGGCCGACCAGCGGATCCTTCCCCTGCGCAGCAATTTCCTTGAGCTTGCCGAACTCTTCGAGCACCCGTTCCGCCTGCGCCGCAACCTGCTCGCCGATCGGCGTCAGGCGAACGTCCGCCGACGAACGCTCGAAAAGAATGATGCCGTGGCGCAGCTCGACCTTTTTCAGCGCGACCGACAGGGTTGGCTGGCTGACATGACATTTTTCGGCGGCGTGGCCGAAATGACGCTCGCGGGCGAGCATCACGATGTAGCGCAGCTCAGTCAGAGTCATCGTAGACCCCGCTCAGAAGGTAATGACCTTGTCGGCGGCCAGCGTCGCTTCGGCAAGTTCGGCGAGCGTTCCGATGGCCACACCGGGAATCAGCGGCAGGTCGCCGACACCGCGCGCCAGCGCACAGGTCCGGCACAGACGAATCTTCGCACCGTGCTCGATCAGGCTTTCGAGCATCTGCTGCAGCCCGCCACCCGCTTCCGCGCCCAGCTGATTGGGCAGGCCGACGGTCACCGCGTCCGACATCATGAAGATGCGCAAATCGACCGTTTCGATTTCCTGGCTGACGATCGCCGTCGCCAGACGCAAGGCACTCAACATCCGCTCACTGCCATAGGCCGGCGCGTGGACGATGATCAAGACACTCTGCACGACCTTCTCCCCAATAGTTTGCATGACTGCCGATAATGCGCCGACTGCCGCAAGCCGGCAACTGCGGCCAACGGATGCGCCTGGTCAACGAGAAAGTGCGAACCACCAAGGCACCAAGTCCACCAAGATACACCAAGATAAAATCACGTTTCCTTGGTGAAACTTTGTGTTCTTGGTGCCTTGGTGGTGAGATTTTTTCGTTACCCTTTCGCATGACTGACGCTAGCCCACGTGCGCCAGACGCGCCAGATCGCCGGCCTCCAGCCACATCCATTCGCCCAGCGGCAAAGTGGCCGGCAATACGAAACCACCCACCGAAACACGATGCAGCGCTTCAACCCGATTGCCGGCGGCGGCGACCATGCGCTTGACCAGATGGTATTTGCCTTCCGTCACCGTCAGCCGGATCAGGCGCTCGGATACCCGCTCGCAGCCCGCCGCAGCGATCGGCGCCGGCTCGTCGTTGAGCTGCACGCCGGCCAGCAGGGCCGCAATCTGCTCGTCATCGACCGGATGCTTGGCCGTCACTTCATAGACCTTCGGAATCTTCTTCTTCGGCGAGCTGTAGGTGTGGATGAACTGCCCGTCGTCGGTCAGCAGCAGCAGGCCGGTGGTGTCCTCGTCGAGCCGGCCGACCGCCTGCACGTCGCGCGTCAGCAGGAAGCGCGGCAGCAGCGAATAGACGCTCGGGTGGTGTTTCGGCTTGTGCGAGCACTCGTAATCGGTCGGCTTGTTCATGGCCAGATAGACGAGCTTGCGGACAACCAGCGGCAAGCCATCGACCGAGAAAGGCAGGCCATCCACCGGCTCGAATTCCGCATAAGGATCGTCGCACAGCTCGCCGGCCACGGTAACGCGCCCGGCACAGATCAGTGCGCGGCACTCCGGCCGGCTGCCAAAGCCCTGCGAACGAAGCAGGCGTTCTAGTTCCATCAGGTAACCCCCAAAAAGAGAAGGCCGCGCAGCAGCTATCGGAGCCTCACGTGCCACTGCGGTGTAGCTGCGCCTGTCGGGCGACGCATGAAATAGAAGGATTACCGAAGTATAACGTCCCGGCGCACGCACCAGGCATCAGGCAGAAAGCGCGTGACCCTGGACTGGAGCAGCTTGACCGGCACCGGGACCATAAATCGCTGCGCGGCGTCCCCCAGGAGGACTTGCTGCGCGGCGCATGGATTGGCGGTCTACGTTGCCAATTGTCCTACAAGCCAGTAAATACGTCACTCTACAAGATATGCATAGCATAGATCCCCTATCCACGGCGGCTGCAGCCACGCCTGGTCAACGACCACCGGCGCGGCTGCCGAACATGAGGCGTCACGGCGACCGGCCAGGCGCAAGATGAGAACATCGAAACCGGGCGTCTGCGGTAAGCTCCGGCAACCGGCGTCTCGCGACCAGACCTTCCATTTTGGTGAAGCATGAACAAACTGATTACCGAGCTGCAGCGGCTCTATTTCCTCCCCGACCAGCAATGGCACAGTCAGCAACTCGACGCCGCCGGCAAGCCGGCCTACCCCACCGTGGGCGCATTGACGCCGGCGATCATGGCCAGCAGTCTGGCGGGCGAGACCAACGTCGCGCTCCAGCTGCTCAGCGCAGACGGCATGGTGCGGGCCATGTTCGTCAATTTCGCC
>CAJAHZ010000157.1 GCA_903939665.1 uncultured Pseudomonadota bacterium
CCATGGCGTAAAGACTGGCGGACGTATTCCTCGTTCTGGTGCATCGAAAGAATGAGCACCCGGGTTTCCGGCCACGCCTCGACCAGACGGATCAGCGCTTCAAGCCCGTTGAGTCTCGGCATGGCGATGTCCATCAACACCAGATCAGGACGCAGTTGCTCAACCAGCGCGAGGAGCGCCAGCCCGTCATCCGCTTCACCGATGACGTCGATGTCGGGAATGGACTCCAGCAGCTTTCGCAAACCGGCACGTATCAGGGTGTGATCGTCGGCAAGTACAATCCGTAAGCGGTTCATATAGTCTCTATGTTCATATGTAAGGGGCAGCGCAGGCACACCCTGCTGCCCTGCCCAACTGACGACTCGATATCGAGTTGCCCGTCGATCAGTGTGGCACGTTCCTGCATGCCGAGCACGCCGATGCTGCCCCCGGCGAGGGCGCGCTCACGCATCGTGGCGACCTCAAAACCGCAGCCATCGTCCTGCACGCTGAGCACCAGCATCTCCGCCTCCACTTGCAGATTGATCTCGATCTGTTGCGCCTGGGCGTGGCGGACCACGTTATTGAGTGCCTCCTGGACAATCCGAAAGCACGCGGTTTCGATCTCCGGCGTGAGGCGCGAAGGGAGGTTTGCGGCATGGAAGCGAACCACCAGGTGGCTGCGTGCCTCTGTTTGTTGGGCGATCCAGCGCAGTGCTGGCAACAGCCCCAGGTCGTCGAGCATCGACGGTCGCAGCGCCAGCGCCAGACGCCGCACCTGCTGCAGGGCGTCTTCGACGATGCTGATATTTTCGGCGTTGAGTTCGGCCGACGATTGCCCGGTAAAGCGTTCATGGGCCTGCAGATTGATCTTGATCGCCGTCAGCGCCTGACCGAGTTCGTCGTGCAATTCAATCGCCACACGCCGGCGCTCGGTTTCCTGGGCTTCAAGCACCCGTCGGGAAAGTTTCTGCAGTTGGCTTGAGTGCTCGCGTAACGCGGCTTCAAATTGTTTGCGCTCGGTAATCTCCATGCAGAAACCGATATAGCCGAGAAACCCCCCTTGCGTGTCGTAACGGGGCGTTCCCGCGTCGCTTATCCAGCGATAGGAACCGTCTGCATGGCGTATCCGGTAGTCCATCTGGAAGCTTTGGTGTTGATCGAATGCGCTCACGTAGGTTGCCAGGCAGTGCTCGAAATCATCCGGATGAATCCCCTCTGTCCATCCATTCCCCATTTCCTGTTCCAGCGATCTGCCGGTAAAGCGCAGCCACGGATCATTGAAGTAGTCGCACTGCTTGTCCTGACCCGACGTCCAGACCAGCGCCGACCCGCCATTGGCCAGCGTGCGGAAGTGCTGTTCGCTTTCCTTCAGCGCATCGTCTCGTTGCCGCATGGCGTCCAGCAAACGATTAAAGCCACCGATCAGCGTGCCGATTTCGTCCTGGCTGGTGATCGGCAGCGCTTGCGGAAAGCGCTCGGTTTTTGACATGACAAGCATTGATCTTGCCGCGGCAAGCATCGGTGAAAGCTGGCGTCGCAGCATCCACCCGATGAGTGCCGCCGACAGCAGGGTCAAACAAATTGTGGCCAGCAGCAGACGCTGCTGCATGACATGAATCGGCGCAAACGCTTCGCTGGTCGGGAGTTCGGCGGCCAGCACCCAAGCACTTGCGGGGATACGCTGGGCTGAAACGAGCACTTCGACCCCCTGCGGATTGATGTAAATGCCTGAGCCATCACGGCCGAGAATGAAGCGATCGAGCAGAGAGTTGACTCCCGGGGCCGGGAGCGTGCTCATGACGAGTTGTTTGTCGGTCGCGGTGACAATCAGGCGGTGATCCGGTGCAATCAGTCGATAGCCGCCGGTCATGCCGTAACGGCCTTCCGTGATTTTGTCCAGAAAGCCGGGCTTGCCGAG
>CAJAHZ010000158.1 GCA_903939665.1 uncultured Pseudomonadota bacterium
ATCCGCTTTCCATCAAAAGCATTGTGTGGAGTTTTTATTTCGTGTTTTCAGGTTTGACCAAAGAGTTGGGGCGGCAAGTCGAGGCAGTCAGCGATGCCGTCAGGACGCGTGAGTTCTGGATCTATCTGGCGATTATTCTCGTACTCGCGGGCATGGCGATTGGTGTTGTCTATGTTGCCATCGGCTTCGACCCGCTGACGCGTAGCCAGCTCAGGATGGCCGTGGCGTGCCGGACAGGCGAGCAGCAGATCGGCGCCATCATCGTTGGCCTGTTCGTTTTTGGGCTGGCCTGCGTATTCACGCTTGGGCAAGTCGTCAACTGGGTCGAAGAGACGCGGATGTCGCGCGCTCCCGGCCGCCATGCCGCGCCAATCAGCTACTGGCGACCGCTTCTGCATGTCATTGGAACGCTTGCGCTTGGCGTGACCGGTTACGTTCTGATGTCGGCATGGTGCAACTGATCCCGCGGGAAATCAGGCAGGTCCACAGGGAGCGTTCGCTCAGCTTCTTGCTTCAAGAAACGGATAGTCAGTGTAGCCGTGCGCATCACCGCCATAGAGCGTCGCGACATCAAGTGCGTTGAGCGGGGCATTGCGGCGCAGACGCTCGACCAGATCGGGGTTGGAAATGAAATCCTTGCCGAAGGCGATCAGGTCGGCGCGATTGCTGGCGCGGGCCTCGATGGCCATTTCGCGGGTGTAGCCATTATTTGCGATGTAGGTGTTGGGGAAGATTCGGCGCAGTTTGTCGAGGTCGAAGTCGCTTGGCTTGCCGGGAATGCGCGGCCCGCCCGTCATCCCTTCGACGATGTGCAGGAAGCCGATGTCGCGTTTTGCGAGTTCCTGTACGGCATAGGTGAATAGCGGTTCGGGATTGCTGTCGTCGATGTCGTTGACCGCGCTGATCGGTGACAGGCGAACGCCGACGCGGTCCTTTTCCCACACTTCAAGCACGGCGTCGATCACCTCCAGCAACAGGCGCGCCCGGTTCTCGATACTGCCGCCGTAGCGGTCGTTGCGCAGGTTGGTCTTGTCGCGCAGAAACTGGTCGAGCAGGTAGCCGTTGGCCGAGTGGATCTCTACGCCGTCAAAGCCGGCTGCCTTGGCGTTCTGGGCAGCCCGCCGGTAGTCGGCGACAATGCCCGGCAATTCGCCGAGTGCCAGCGCGCGTGGCGTCACCATGTCCTCCTTGCCCGCACCGGTGAATACCCAGCCTTTCGGCGTCACTGCCGACGGGGCGACCGGCAGCGTGCCGCCTTCCTGCAGCGCCGGATGCGAGATGCGGCCAACGTGCCAGAGCTGGACGACCATCTTGCCGCCCTTGGCATGCACGGCCTCGGTCACCTGTTTCCAGCCGGCGATCTGTTCGGCACTGTAGATTCCCGGTGTCTGGATGTAGCCCTTGCCCTGCGGCGAAATCTGCGACGCCTCGCTGATGATCAGGCCGGCGCTGGCGCGCTGGGTGTAATAGGTGACGGTGAGCGGCCCCGGTACGTCGCCAGGCAGTGCGCGGCTGCGCGTCAGCGGCGCCATCACGATGCGGTTGGCGAGGGGCAGCGAGCCCATGCTGTACGGCGCAAAGAGATCGGATGCGGCGGCTGGGGTGATGCTGCTGCTATTTTGTGCGGACATCGAGAACTCCCGAAATAGTGGTCTGGCCCGTCCGAAAGTAGCAAAAAAAACGACGGCTGTCTGTATTCGCCATGTATCTTGCGCTTGCAATGTTAAAGACATATTGCCATGAGATTGGCGAATCGTATTATCATTTGATGAGTTTCGGCATG
>CAJAHZ010000159.1 GCA_903939665.1 uncultured Pseudomonadota bacterium
CTCGGGAACGCTGGAAATGTGGTCGAGGATGTCGAAGATGCGTTTGGCGCCGGCTGCTGCTTTTTGTGTCACCGAAACGATGCGGCTCATCGAATCGAGGCGCAGATAAAAGCGGCTGATGTAGGCCAGGAAAGCGGTGAGTACGCCAACCGTGATCTGGTCTTTTGATACCTGCCAGACGCCAAAGGCCCAGACGACCAGCAGGCCGATTTCGGTGAGCAGCGTGACGCTGGGCGTGAATAGCGACCACACCTTGTTGACCTTGTCGTTGACCACCAGGTTGTGGTCGTTGGCCGCGCGAAAGCGCGCCGCCTCGCGTTGTTCCTGCGCAAAAGCCTTGACCACGCGGATGCCGGGAATGGTATCCGCC
This sequence comes from uncultured Pseudomonadota bacterium, assembly GCA_903939665.1. GTDB lineage: Bacteria > Pseudomonadota > Gammaproteobacteria > Burkholderiales > Rhodocyclaceae > CAJBIL01. The sequence goes on from CAJAHZ010000159.1 coordinate 371, forward strand.
AACACGTTGGTGACTTCGGCCCAGATGCGGTCCACGCGTTCGAAGCCGGTGCGCAGTTTTTCGCGCACGACGTGGATCAGCCAGGCGATGATCGGGAGCGGAATTAGCGTGACCAGCGCCAGCCAGGGGTTGATCGACACCAGAATGACCGTCGTCATGACGATCATCAGAACGTCGGTGATGAAGTCGAGAAAGTGCAGCGAGATGAAGATGTTGATGCGGTCGGTTTCCGAACCGATGCGCGCCATCAAGTCGCCGGTGCGTTTGCCGCCGAAGTATTCCTGTGAAAGCTTGAGCAGATGTTCGTAGGTCGTGGTGCGCAGGTCGGCACCGATGCGTTCGGAAACCAGCGCCAGAATGTAGGTGCGCGCCCAGCCCAGCACCCAGGCCACGATGGCCGCGCCGAGCAGGCCGGAAAGGTAGAGGATGACCAGCGCGGTATCGATCGGCTTACCGTTCTGGTAGGGGATCAGCACCTTGTCCATCAGAGGCATCGTCAGGTAGGGCGGTACCAGCGTTGCCGCCGTTGAAATCAGCGAAAGGATGAAGCCGGCCAGCAAGCGCCAGCGATAGGGCTGGGCGAAGCGCCACAGACGAAACAGCGTCCAGGTGGATGGCGGCTCGTGAATTTCCTTGCTGCATACCGGGCATTCTTCCTGGCCGGCAAGCAAGGGGGTTTCGCATTTCGGGCACAGTGCGTGTGCGGCAGGCGGCGGCAGTTGGCCGGTGAGCTGGAAGGCGAGCTGTCGCGTGAAGTGCTCGATCAGCCGACCGGCGGCGATGTCGCTGCCTAGCGTATAGCGCCAGTACGCGAGCCGGGCGTCGGCATCAAAGAGCTCGAGCGTGCCGACTCCCGAATGGTCACGGCGAGTCAGTGACAGGCCTTGCCGATAAGTCCAGGTTTGCCAAGGGGCATCGGCTGTCACTTTGGCAAACAGGCGTTGATTGCTTACAACGACCAGGCCGGAGGTAAAACCTAGCTGGTGATCAAGGTCGATCTGCAGCCAGGCCAGTATCTTCTCTTCGTCTGCCAGTTGGCTGTGCACTTGCGCCGACCAGGCGGCGGGCAGGGTGAAAGGCGAGGCGCTTGGCAAGGCGTTGTTGGCGTGGGCAGCGGAATGCTTGGTTTTTGTCATTGTTGTGCGTTTGTCGAGCAAGGCAACTGGAGGCGCGAAATGTCGCGAGTATACCTGTCTTCGCCCTGTTTCTGGGCGTGTGCTGCGCCTTGGGCGATTGTCGTTGCCGGGCGGACCATGATTGGCGGCCTGCTGTCAGACCTTGTTGGCGAAAGCCTCAAACGCGGTTAGCGCCAGCGGGTGGCTAAACAGGTATCCCTGATAGGCAAGGCAGCCCTGGCGAGCGAGGAAGTCTCTTTGCGCCTCGGTTTCCACCCCTTCAGCGATAACCGTCAAACCCAGACTGTCGGCCAGCGCAATGATGGTCTTGGCGATCACGGCATCGTTGGGGTCGATGAGGATATCCCGGACAAAGCTCTGGTCGATTTTCAGCTGATCAAGGGGCAGTCGCTTCAGGTAAGAGAGCGATGAATAGCCGGTGCCAAAGTCATCGAGCGAGAAGCATACGCCCCGCGCCTTCAGTGCGCTCATCTTGGCGATGATGTCTTCCACGTCATTCACCAGCAAACTCTCGGTCAGTTCCAGCTTGAGCTTTTTCGGGTTGGCACCGGTGTGTTCAAGTGCCGCCAGCACTTGCTGCACAAAATCAGCGTGACGGAACTGGAGCGCGCTGACATTCACCGCCAGCGTGAGTTGCGCCATTTTTGGCTGCTTGGCCCAGATCGCCAATTGTGTGCAGGCCGTTTGCAGCACCCAGTTGCCAATCGGCAGAATCAGGCCGGTTTCCTCGGCCTCGGGAATGAAACTACCGGGAAATGTCATGCCGCGCTCTGGATGTTGCCAGCGGATCAGCACCTCTGCACCGGTCAGGCGGCCATCATCGGCCACCTGTGCCTGGTAATGCAGCAGAAATTGTCCCGCATCGACGGCTATGCGCAGTTCGTTATCAAGGGTGGCGCGCGCCGTAACCGAAGCTTGCATTTCCGGATCGAAGAAGCGCAAGGTGTTGCGGCCAGCCGCCTTGGCTTGGTACATGGCCAGATCGGCGCGCCGGAGCAATTCATCGACGGTGTCTGTCTGTTGCGCGAACAGGGCGATGCCGATGCTGGCCGTGCTGTGATGCGTCAGCCCTGCTAGATGATGCGGTTCGTCGATTGCGAGCAGGATCTTTTCGCCGACCAGTCCCGCCTCACCGGCCGCATCCTTGGGGTCCTCGCTCAGGTTTTCCAGCATGACGACGAATTCATCCCCGCCGAGACGGGCGACGGTGTCGTGTTCGCGCACGGAGGCGATCAAGCGCCGGCTGACGGATTCAAGCAACAGGTCGCCTTTGTCATGCCCCAGTGTGTCGTTCAGGGTCTTGAAGTTGTCGAGGTCGATGAAAAGAAGCGCGCCGACAGTTTCATTGCGAGCGCTGGCTGCCAGCGCATGGCGCAGTCGATCCAGCAACAGGCGCCGGTTGGGCAGACCGGTCAGCGGATCGTAAAAAGCCAGGTGCTTGATTTCGTCCTCTGCCGATTTTCGTTGCGATATGTCAATGAAGGAAGCAACGTAATTGGTGACCTTGCCGTCGTCTCCCTTGACTGCGGATATGCTGAACCACTCCGGGTACACCTCGCCGTTCTTGCGCCGGTTCCAGAGCTCGCCTTTCCAGGCGCCGCTTCCCTGAATGCTGGCCCACATTTCGCGATAAAAAGCGGCGTCGTGTTTTCCTGAACTGAACATGCGCGGTGTCTGCCCAACGGCTTCCTCGGGCGAATAACCGGTAATTTCGCTGCACGCCCGATTGATCCGCAAAATTCGTTGGTCCGCGTCGGTGATGATCATGCCTTCCTGCGATTCGAAGGCGGTTGCCGCAACGCGGAGGTTGGCTTCGGAACGCTTGCGCTGGCTGATGTCCTGCAAACTGAACTGCAACAGAGATTTTCCCTTGTGCTGAAAAGCCATCAGGTGCACTTCGGCGTCCCAGATATGGCCATCCGGCCGTTGGTGTCGCCACTCAAAGACATGGGAGCCGTCGCGCAATGCCGGCTCAAGATGCTCGAAAGCCGTTTCGGCCGAGCTGCGCCCGTCATATTGCAGTGGCGTCGCTACATCCTCGGGCTTGAGGGCCAGTACGGCCTCGCGACTGTCCAAACCGTAGATATCGACAGCCGCCTGATTGCAGTCGACCAGGCTGCCGGTTTCCGGGTCGAGCACGGCCAATGGGATGTGAGAGCCGGCAAAAAGGATCTTGTTGTAGGCTTCGCTCTCGCGCAGAGCTTCTTCGGCCTGCTTGCGTTCAGCGTCCTGATCGGCGACCAGACAGTCGTAGGCCCGCTGTCGCCGCTGGTAGAGAAGCAGACCCAGGCTGGCCACTACAACCAGCGCTGCAAACAGCCACCCCTGCATAAAAACCTCACGGCGCCAGTCGGCAAAAATGCTCTGCAGATCACGACTTACACCCACGATCAGTGGTTTGTCCATTGGCGGAGTGGTGAGTTGGACGGTGCGCAGGGCCATCATGCGCTGGTCGCCGGTTGAATAAGCGATCCCGGTGAATACGTTGGCCGGCTGAGCGCTTTCCCGATGGCGGGTGAAGAAACTGCCCGGTTTGGCCAGATCCATTCCCTCTGTTTCAGGCTGTTTCGGCGATGCCATGAAGAGCTTTCCATCGCCATGGGTAATGGATGTACGCACTTCCGGGGCATAGCGAACAGACTCCAGCAAGATGGAAAAATACTCCGGGACGACGCTGACAATGACAATCCCGGCAAATTCGCCGTTTGGTCCGCGAATCGTGCGAAACAGGCTGATCACGAAGGTGTCGAGCACCGTCTTGAACGGCGCGCTGACGTGAAAAATCGATGGGTCGGGATTGTCGATGGCGGTCTGGAAATACGCTCGTCGGGAAAAATTCTGGCCGACGAGCGTTGCGTTACTGGAGGCGATTACGGTGCCATCAGCCCTGATGACCAAAATGGGACGAATGCCGATAAGCGTATCGTTGATTACCTGCAACTGATGGTTGGCGCGGGCGAATCCGTCGTTCTGCGCCTGCCAGGAGGGCAGGTCTTTGAGGATGCCGTCGATAACGCGATTGGCCAGCAATAGCTGCGGCAGCAGGTTTTTTTCTACGATCGAAGCGTGAACCGTCAGTCTTTCCCGCTCTTGGGTGTCGATGCTTTGGTGATTCTGAAATTGGACGTAGGCGATCGTTGCGCCCAAGGCCAGCAGGGCAAGCGCGAGGGTTGCCCAACGGTAGGCAAAATGCGGGGCGCCGTTGCGCTCGGTTGCCGTCATTGTGCTGTCTGCGCCAAGTCGTTCTGCCTTTCTACTTTCTTTAACCGGTATCCGGCCTTGTCGGTTCGAGTATCTCCGGCGGTAATGCTCTGGTCAATCCTGTGTTTATGATGAACTCACGACGTAGCAAGTCGAGGTTGATCGCCGCAGGTCACGGCGATCGGAGATTCCGTCCCCGAAAAACAAAAGCGGGGGCATCCGCCCCCCGCTTTTGCCTCTATGGTGCCAGCTTCTTCCTCTGTGGTAGCAGTGCCAGGCCTTGCGCTACTTTTTTTCAAACAGAGGGATGAGGTCTTTTTCTGCCATGGCAGCCCCAACGGTGCTGCCAAGAACCCTGCCATGGCTATCCAGAGCCACGATCCCGAAAGAATGCTCAAAGTCCCCGTTTGCAATTTTTTTGTACTTGAAATCGATCAATGAAGAGAATTCACGGACGTCCTGTTCATTTTTCGAAGTTAAAAATCGCCACTTTGGAAAAGCAAGCCCATGTTTTTCTGCATATTTTTTCATTACGGTCGGAGTGTCATTTTTGCCGTCAAAACTGACCAGGACAAATTGAACATCATTTTTCAGATTGTCCGGCAGTATTTTTTCCAGTTCTTTCATGTGTGCCACGGTCATTGGGCATGAAAATTTGCAGGAAAGATAAATCATTGAAACCGCTACCGGCTTTCCAGCCAAGGATGAAAGCTCGACCTTCTTGCCGAACTGATCGACCCATTTGGATTTAACCTGGTAAATGGAATCACCAGGCAAATCGCCTGGCCCCGTTTCGGCAAAGCAAATCGACACTTGCAGCAACAAGAAAATAAATACTTTGAGCATTTTAATATCCACCTATTTGACGCAGCGAAATCCTAAATTGTTAACCGTGTAGTTTGCTTTTAAACTGCTGCGCAGTCCAAAACGCAGAAAGGCCGCATAATCAGATTTGTCTGCGGCACTGGCCGACCCCGCGCCACAAAATAACGATTTGTCCAATGATCCGTCGGCCCGGGATTCGCCAGTGACCATGGCCGAATTGAAGTCCAGAGTCCATTCCCAGATCAACCCGTGCAGGCTGATTACGCCGCTTGAATTCTTAAGCCCGGATTTGACTGAAGGCAGGACATCGGGCGTTGGCACCGAATACCAATCAAGAATTACCTTGCGCACATCAGCCCCCGGAATTGGTCGGGAGGCCACATATTCCCATTCGTTGACCGTGGGTAAACGCATGCCTTTGGATACACAGAAAGCTTTTGCCGCAAACCATGAAACATTGACGACTGGGCCATCGGGGATGGCACTTGGCCCGAGTTCCGTGGGCGATGACCAGTGATGAAGATACTCAGCCTCTGCAAAAAGCGGGCTGACTGATGGTTTGCTCCATTCCGGGTGCGAATTTACAAACTTGAGAAATTCCGCATTCGTTACGGGAGCGACATCCATCGAAAAAGAGTCTACTTTGACAGGCTTTTTTGCGGAGCCATAAAGCGGGGTGAATACGCCGCCTTTGATGTTTACCTGATCGGCCGTTGCTGCGCAGTGAATGAGGATCAGAAGGAAGGCTACGATTGTTCTCATTGCTTAGCCTTCCTTCCTTTCCGTCTTTCTTCTTGCGTCTTATGCGTGATTCGCGCTTAGTGTTCTGCAGGTGCAGCTTTAGCTTTTGCTGCCGCAATCGGCTTGTCAGCGCGAATGGCTTTTACTTCAGCCGGCGTAACAAGCTTCTTCGAGTTACCCCAGGCGCTGTACACGTAGGTCAACACGTTCGCAACATCCTCGTCATTCAGGATCTGTGCCGGCATGACGGAGTTGTACGATTCGCCATTAACGATGATTGCACCTTCGCGTCCATGAACCACGGTCTGAATTGCACGCTTCTTGTCGGCATTCAGGTAGTCAGATTTTGCGAGTGGCGGGAAGGCACCTTTAATACCCGTGCCTGTCGCTTGGTGGCACGCCAAACAGTTGTTGGTGAAAACTCTTTCGCCAAATTTGATTCGATCCTGGGTCGTTTTGGCAAGGACTGGAGCAGGGGCGCCAGGCGATGCCTGAATGCCGGAACCTTCCGGCTGATAAGCAGTGTCACTCAGTTTGCCGGAATAGATTGCCTTGTCTTCCGGGCCTTCAACCTTCAACAGGCCAAGAGCACCCTTGTTGAAGGCGCGTGTCAGGGCGTGATCAACCAGAACATAGGTCGCCGGCACCAACAGCTTGAACTCGACAACGGTCGCGCCACCTGGCGGAACGATGGTGGTTTGAACGTTTTCGTTAACGATCTTGGTTCCACCCTCTGGGTAGATTTTGTCGAAAATCGCACCAATCACATGAAAGTTGGATGCGATGTTCGGTCCGCCGACGCCGAAAAACATGCGGACTGTTTCGCCAACTTTTGCTTTCAGCGCGTTGTCACCGGTAAGCGAACCCACGGATCCGTTAAAGACGACGTATGAAGGACGCTCCTCGATGGCTTTTTCCATATCAAACGGCTGAAGACCGGGGTCGCTGGTCTTGCCTTTGGTGTAAAAGTCACCCTGCATGACGTAGAACTCTTTGTCGACTTTGGACATGCCTTCTTTTGGCTCGACCAAAATCATGCCGTACATGCCGTTGGCGATGTGCATTGCGACCGGCGCCGTCGCGCAGTGGTAAACATACAGGCCCGGATTGCCGGCCCTGAATGAAAACACCGAAGAGTGGCCGGGAGCGGTAAACGAAGCACCGGCGCCACC
>CAJAHZ010000160.1 GCA_903939665.1 uncultured Pseudomonadota bacterium
ATCTGTTTCATTTACCCTTGTTGCGCAAAAAATCAGCGGCAGCATGGCCGAAACCACGCCCGTTTGAAGTATTTTTGGTCAAATCTTAACTATTTATCCGAGCATGATGGCGGATTCAAGTTTGAAGTGCAACAAAACGCCGTATCGCGCTTGCACTGGCCTCGTCATGCGCAGCCGATGCGTGGCTTTGATCCAAGGTTCCACATGTTGTTGCAACGCTGCCGCACCCACTCGTGCAACACCCTGGGTTGACCCCGGTGATTTAAGAGAACCATAAGCATTGAATGTTAGACTTGTCCGTTAATTGTCATCCTCAAGAGTACTCATGCCTGCAATATCCTTTTCACGAACGACCTCCCCGGCCGAGCGATTCTGGGGCTGGGTTGCATGGGCAGGGCCTTATGCGCCGCTGGCAGCCCTCTTCGTCATCGGACTTCCCCTACTCTCCTTGTCGCGCGCCGGCTTGATGCTGTGGCAAATGCAGCGCGTCGACGCCACCGGTGTGTGGGGCCAGATGCTGCTGCAAGGGTTGCGCGTCGACATCATTCAGCTCAGCCTGATGAGTCTGCCACTTTTGGCGCTCGCCCCATTTCTGGCAAACGCAGCCAGCTGGCGACTGTGGCGCAATCTGGGCTTTTTCTGGGTGATCGCCATGATTGGCCTGCTGACGACCCTGGAAGTCGCATCGCCAGCTTTCATCAGCGAATACGATACGCGCCCGAACCGCTTGTTTCTTGAGTACCTGAAGTATCCGCATGAAGTCGCATCGATGCTATGGACGGGATTTCGCATCCATCTTTTTGCCGGCTTGATCATTCCATCGCTGGTCATTTTTTGTGTTGCCGGCCTGACACGCCCCGGACTGCAACAGGAAAGCTCATGGTCACGTCTTCGCCTGTGGCTGAGCTGGCCGCTGATCCTGCTGCTGTGCCTTTTCTCCATCCGTTCAAGCATCGATCATCGCCCCGCCAACCCGGCCCTGTTCGCCATCACAAGCGACCCGATGGTCAATACGCTGATCCTTAATTCGAGCTGGTCGGTCATTCAGGCGATCTATGGCATGAAGCACGAAAATCGTTCGAGTGAAATTTACGGAAAAATGTCCGAAGAAGAAATTCTCGGACAGGTTCGCTCGGTTCGGGAACGCTTGCAGGACGCACGACCGCTGCTCGGTGACAAGGATATACCGACCCTGACCGAGCAAACGGCAACCGCTCGCCGCAAACGACCGCTCAATCTGGTGATCGTTCTCGAAGAAAGCCTGGGGGCGACCTTTGTTGAATCGCTGGGCGGCGTGCCGGTGACGCCCGAGCTGGAGAAGCTGAAGAAAGATGGCTGGTGGTTCGAGCAGTTGTACGCCACCGGGACACGCTCGGTGCGCGGCATCGAAGCCGTGGTCACCGGCTTCCCGCCGACGCCGGCGCAGTCCACGGTCAAGCTTTCGCTGTCTCAGCGTAATTTTTCGACGCTGGCCGAGATCCTTTCCCGGCGCGGCTACCAGACCGAGTTTATCTATGGCGGCGAGTCGCATTTTGACAATATGCGCGGCTTTTTCATGGCCAACGGCTTCGATACGGTGGTCGACCAAGGCGATTACGTCGCGCCGGCATTCAAAGGCAGCTGGGGTGTTTCCGACGAGGATCTGTTCAACAAGGCGCACGAACAGATTTCTGCCCGACATGCTGGCGGGAAGCCGTCATTCACCCTGATCTTTTCGTCGTCGAACCACGCGCCGTTCGAGTTCCCTGACGGCCGCATAAAGCTGCACGACAACGAAAAAGCAACGGACAACAACGCAGTCAAATACGCCGACTACGCGCTTGGACGATTTTTTGAGAAAGCGCGGGCGAGTGACTACTGGCACGACACCGTGTTTCTCGTGGTGGCCGATCACGACATTCGCGTGCGCGGCGACAGCCTGGTGCCAATTGAGCGCTTTCACATCCCCGGCCTGATCATCGGTGCCGACCTCAAACCACGCCGCATAAAAACCGTCGCCAGCCAGATCGATCTGCCGACGACGCTGCTCTCGCTGATCGGTGTCGATGCCCAGCACCCAATGATCGGTCGCGACCTGAGTCGCGAGCCGGAAGGCCTGCCGGGACGCGCGATGATGCAGTACGAACAGCACTACGCCTGGATGGAAGGTCAGCAGGTTGTGATCCTGCGCCCGGACAAGGCCCCTGCTTACGGCAGCTACGATCCGCTACGCAAACGGCTGCAGGATGCGGTGCCGCCACCCGATGCAACCGAGATGGCGCAGCGTGCCCTTGGTCACGTATTGCTGCCGGCATGGCTCTACCGCGAACAGCGCTACCGTTTGCCGGGCAAGTAGGACATTACTTTTATCGGCTGATGCCGGTTTCTGTTGTTGACGTATCTTGCTATGCTTATCAAGAGCATTTGCGTCGCTTGGTACGTACATTGTTTTCTGGAGGCGATTGATGAGGCTGATGGCAATTGCATTGCTGCTGATTTGCGTAACGCAGGGAATGCCCGCGCATGCCGCGCCGCCGGCCAAGGCAGCCAAGGACCCGCTTCAATCCGCGCGCTGGGAGGATATGCGCCAGCTGCTTTTCAAACGTCAGCGGGTGGTTTTTGACGAGCGGGTGAAGGTGGTTGCGCCACTGACCGCGGAAAACGCCCTGAATGTACCGATCCGGGTCGATGCCTCGGCCTTGCCTGGTGTCAGAAAAGTGGTGGTTTTTGCCGACAACAATCCGATCACTGAAATACTGCGTTTCTACCCCGGACTGAGCCAGCCCAATCTTGGTTTCCGCGCCAAGTTGCAGCAATCAACGCCGGTTCGTGCGGCAGCCCAAACTGCGGATGGGGTCTGGCACCTTGGCGGCGTCTGGGTTGCCACGGCGGGTGGCGGGTGTACGGCAGCCTCTTTCGGTTCGGCGTCGCTGGAATGGCAACGCCGGCTGAACGAAGTCAGCGGACGCCTCTGGTCGCGCGAGCCGGAGGCTGGGGCTGCTGCAAACCAGCAGCGTTTGCGCCTGCGCATCATCCACCCGATGGATACCGGTCTGGCCGATGGCATCCCCGCTTTTTTCATTGAAGAACTCAAGCTCACCGATGCACACGGTCAGTTATTGATGCGTATCGAGTCGCTCGAACCGGTATCCGAAAACCCCGTGTTTACGCTGGACATTCCCGCAGGCCACGAGGGCGGTCGCGTTGAGGTGAGCGGCAGGGACAACAACGGCAACTTGATCAAATCCTGGATTGAGCCATGAACCGACTTTCACTCTGGATGTTGCGCCTGATCCTGCTTGCGGTTCTCGCGACCACCGCCACTGCAGCCGACTTTGATTACGCCTTGAAGCCTAGACAGATAGCCGAGGGAACCTGGGTGCTGCTCGGGCGCAACGAGGATTTTACGTTTACCAACGGCGGCAACATCGTCAATACGGCTTTTGTAGTGACCGGAGCCGGCGTGCTGGTCATCGATACCGGGCCTTCCCGTCTTTACGGGGAACAGTTACGCCGCGCCATTGCTGCGATCACCGATGAGTCCATCGTCAAGGCGCTCAATACGCACCACCACCCGGATCATTTTCTGGGCAACCAGGCTTTCCCGGCCCAGCTGATTTCGGCTTTGCCGCCGGCAATTCGCGGGATTGCCACCGAAGGCCGTGGTTTTACCGACAATCTTTATCGCCTGAGTGGGGACGCCATGAAGGGGACCGAGGTGGTCGTTCCATCCCAACCAATCGAACCGGGTGAGTTTTCAATCGGCGGCCATCGTTTCGAAGCATTTTCGCTGGACGGTCATACCGCGTCTGATCTGGTCATTTATGACCATACGACCGGCGTTCTGTTCGCCGGCGATCTGGTCTTCAATGGCCGCACGCCGACCACCCCGCACGCACGCATCGGGCGCTGGCTGGCCTCACTGGATCGACTCGACGCACTGGCACCACGCATCGTTGTTCCAGGGCACGGCGAGATCAGCGAACTGGTCGGCAGCAATATCGGCGCCATCAGCCAGACACGAAACTACCTGCACTGGCTGGAATCAACCCTGCTCCGTGCCGCGCAGCGCGGACTGGACATGACCGAGGTAATGACTTTGCCGCTACCACCGGAGGTACGTGGACTGGCGGTCATCGAACCAGAGTTCCGTCGCTCGGTCGGGCACCTGTACCCGGCTGCCGAGCAAGATGCCCTGGCTCATCCGCATCAGCACTAACGATGCGTTCGGCGACGAGCAAGCCTGAATGAAGATGGACTTGCAGCGCAGTCTGGCGGTCTGCTTGGTACTGCTTCTGGCCTGCGGCATCGCGCAGGCAGAACCGCTGATTCACCGACTGACCATCGAGCCATCGGACTTCCCGAGAGCCAGTGAAGCCTTGCAGGAGGCAATTGAAAATCAGGGCTTGATCCCCGTCGCACGAAGTCGTTTCGGTGAAATGCTGGCGCGCACAGGGCCGGTGCTTGGCCATCCCGCCCCTGTCTATGACCAGGCGGAAATTGCCCCCTTCTGCAGTGCAATGGTGTCCTGGGGGCTGGTCACGGAGAACCCCGACTACATTGCGCTATGCCCGCTGACAATCGCCATCTATACACTGGCCGGCCAACCGGGAACCGTTTATCTGAGTTACCGCGAGCCCGGTTCGGAATCTGCCGCCTTGCGCGCGGCGTCAGCACTTCTGCGTGACATCGCTACAGCGACCGTGACTGCAGCACGGATTTTCCGCCCAGCAGAAAAAAACGAAAACTTCTGACCGGTAATCAGAAATCGCAACCGCCCGGACAAACGTAGCGCGACAGGGCCGGCACGTCGGGGATGAAGTAACCGCGCCCCTGCGGAATGATCAGGCCCTGATCCTGCAGTTCACGAAACGACCGCGAAAGATGTGAATCACTGATCCCCAGCCGCGAGGCGAGCTTGTTGCGCGGAATCGCCAGATGCAGGCTGTAGGAGCCATCCGGCGTTTTTGGCGCCTCATTGAAGTGGCAAACAATGTAGCAAATCAGGCGCGAAGTGGCTTTCTTGGTGCAGAAAGTCAACATATCCTTGTAGAGAAAATTAATTCGCTCCGAAACGAGCGACATCAGGCGCCGGGTGAACGCCGGGTAATGGGCGATCCACTCCGACACCACCCGATTCGGCAAATGCAAAACTGCCGCTTGTGTCAGGCTGCGCGCCGAATATTGCAGAGGCCGGTCACTGAATAGGGTTTCCTCAGCCAACGTGCCGCCTGTCTTGGCGAAATCGAGCACTTTCTCCTTCTTATCCGCGTCGATGATGAACATCTCGATAGTGCCGTGCGCAATGATATAAAGCCCGGGTTCGACCTGACCAGCGTTAATGAACACCTCGTCAGGCTGCAGATTGAACTGGTAGTCAATGTGTTCGAGAATAGCCTCCAGAACGACATCCTGCGGAATATCCTGCAGGATGCTGGAGGTTTTCAAAAGGGCTATTTCAGTTTCGCTAAAGGGCATTTTCTATATTTCCAGGACCGTACTTTCGCCCATTCTCCCACGAAAAAAAAGCCGACGGCGAACCGTCGGCTTTCCTGGCGCGGAACGCAGATCAGATGCGTTCGAAAATCACCGCAATGCCCTGACCGCCACCGATACACATGGTGGCCAGCGCGTACTTGCCGCCCGTGCGTTGCAGCTCATACACCGCCTTGGTGGCGATGAATGCACCGGAACAGCCAACCGGGTGACCGAGGGCGATGGCACCGCCGTTCGGGTTGGTTTTCGCCGGATCAAGACCAAGCCCCTTATTCACGGCAATCGCCTGGGCAGCAAACGCTTCGTTGGCTTCAATGACGTCCATCTGTTCGATGGTCAGGCCAGCCTTCTTGAGCGCCAGCTTGGAGGCCGGGATCGGGCCTTCGCCCATGATCTCGTTCGGCACGCCGGCAATGGCGTACGAGACGATGCGGGCAATCGGCTTCTGACCAGCCTTGGCGGCCACATCGGCAGCTGCCAGCACGAAGAAGGCCGCGCCGTCGTTGATACCCGAGGCGTTGCCGGCAGTAACCGTACCGTCCTTCTTGAAAGCCGGCTTCATCTTGCCCAGCGATTCCATCGTCGTGCTGGCCTTGCCATGCTCATCGGTATCGAACACCACTTCACCCTTGCGGGTTTGCTGGACGATCGGCACGATCTGCGACTTGAAACGGCCTTCAGCAATAGCCACCGCCGCGCGACGCTGCGATTCACAGGCAAAGGCATCCTGCTCTTCGCGCGAAATATTCCACTTGGTCGCGAGATTTTCTGCGGTGATGCCCATATGGCCGACGCCAAACGGGTCGGTCAGCACGGCAACCATCATGTCGATGGCCTTGGTGTCGCCCATGCGGGCGCCAGTGCGCAACGCCGGCATCAGGTAACCGCCGCGCGACATGACTTCAACGCCACCGCCGATGCCGTAATCAAAATCGCCGAGCATGATGTTCTGTGCTGCGGTGACAATACCCTGCAGCCCCGAAGAACACAGTCGGCTGACCTGCATCGCGATGGAATCCATCGGCAGACCGGCCTGAATTGAGGCGACACGGGAAACGTAGGCATAACGTGAATCCGTCGGAATACAGTTGCCAACGACTGCATTGCCGATCAGTTGCGGATCGACGCCGGAGCGGGCAATGGATTCCTTCATCACTATGCCGGCCAGTTCCGACGGCTCCATATTAGCAAGCGAACCACCGAATGCACCGATGGCGGAACGGGCTGCGCTTAGTACAACAACATCTCTGCTCATGGGGAAACTCCTTCTAATAATTGATCAACCGCCCACCAGACTGGCAAGCCCTAACAAAAGCAACAGCAACAACCAGAGAACCAGCGCGCGCCAAACAAGCCCGACGGCACTCTGCATGAAATCCACATCCGCTTCGTCACCGGTGCCAATTTCGGCCCGGTCGGCGACTTCGCCGCCCTCAACCACCGGCATACCGAGACGCACGCCCAGTGCGCCAGCACCACTCGCCAGGACGATGCCCAAACCATCATCCGGCCACTTATCGGCTTGCATGCGCCAGCAATAAATGGCGTCTTCGAAATTACCGACAATAGCAAACCCGGCAGCCGTCACCCGCAAAGGGAGCCAGTCAATAATAACGAAACACTGTTGCGCGAATGTCCCAAAATCACCGAATTCAGCGCCTTGTCTTTTACCCCAGCGCTCGAAGAGAAAAGACGCCACTCGGTAAAGCACCGCGCCGCAGGGCCCCGGCAGCAGAACAAACCAGACGAGCACGCCGAACACATGACGGTGCGACGCTACCAATGCTTCCTCGATGGACAGGCGTGCGATTTCGGCAGATGACAGGCCGTCAGCGGGGCGCCCGCGCCACTCGGCGAACAACTGGCGCGCATGCGGTACGTCGCCCATGCGCAAGGCCAGCTGGATGTCTGTGTAATAGTGGCTGAACTGACGGAAGCCCATCGTCAGGTACAGGACAAAAACGTTCCATGCCCATGCCAGAAGCGGATTGAGTTTGTAAAGAACGAAAAAAACCAGCCCGGAAAACAGCGTCAGGCTGACGACCGCGAGCAACCACGCAAGCGCACCCTGCCGATGGTCGCCGGCATTGAAGTGCCCCTCAAGAAAATCCGCCAGCTGGGCCAGCGGCCCGCGTACGAACTGTTGATAGGGCAACGGTCGAACCTGCTCAAGCAGCAGGACGACGATGAGGGAAAACAAGCTCATCCCGAAAGAAAACCCGTTCAGCGCTTGTGATTGCGCGCCACTGTGTCGTTGGAAAAGAATAAACATACCACAGCCAGCGGACTAGCGGTACAGCACCACCGCAGGGCAGCAGTTCTCATTTTAAAATCTGAGCAGAGGATGCTGCGAATGCAGGCGGCTCGCTGAAGGGTAAGAGCGCCAATCCACGCTTATCTTTGCCATATTAAAATAGTGCTTGTAAACAGTTGATTGCGGTGTTAACGTGGTCTATCGAAGTTTCGACAGATCACGAGTTGCCGCTATCAGTCCAGCTGTTTTCCCACCGTTTCC
>CAJAHZ010000161.1 GCA_903939665.1 uncultured Pseudomonadota bacterium
CTTCGTTGGCGCCGCAAACGAAGTCACTCATTGCGGCGACGCTGCGGTCAGCGAGAATGGCGATGTTGGTGGTGCACACCGGGCCGATATAACCGGGCTTGCAGCCGAGCGCGGCAACGATTTCTTCGTCTCGCGCAAAACGGAATTCGCCAACGATTTTCTGCGCTTTGATCTCGTTTAAGTCGTGGTCGCCGCGGAGCAGGATCAGCGCGAAGCAATGGCCATTGCTATCCGGAAGTTCTCGGACGATAGCGATTGCCTTGACCATCCGGGTTATCGGAACCTTGAGGAAAGCGGCTACATCCTCGCATTTTATCTTGCCGGGCGTTGCCGTTTTTTGCATGTTTGCGGAGGCCGCGCTGCGCGTTATTGATGGGGCCAGCGCCTCAGCCAACTCGACATTGGCTGCATAATCAGAGTTGGGGCAGTAAGCCAGCGCGTCTTCCCCGGAATCTGCCAGGACATGAAATTCATGTGATCCGGTGCCGCCAATCGAACCGGTGTCCGCTGCAACGGCGCGAAACTTCAGCCCGAGCCGGGTGAAGATGCGCGAGTAGGTTTCAAACATGTTGCGGTATTCGCGTTGCAGATCCTCGAAGCTGGTATGGAATGAGTAGCCGTCCTTCATCAGGAACTCGCGTCCGCGCATCACGCCAAAGCGCGGGCGAATTTCATCGCGAAATTTCGTCTGCACCTGATAGAAATGAACGGGCAACTGGCGATAGCTTTTGACTTCCTTGCGCACCACGTCGGTAATGACCTCTTCGTGCGTTGGTCCGATGACGAAATCCCTCTGGTGGCGATCCTTGAAGCGCAACAGTTCTGGGCCATATTTTTCCCACCGCCCCGATTCCTCCCATAATTCGGCCGGTTGCACAGCCGGCATCAGTAACTCAATGGCGCCAGATCGATTCATTTCTTCGCGCACGATATTTTCGACCTTACGCAGTACGCGCAAACCAACCGGCATCCACGTGTAGATGCCGCCGGCCAGGCGCTTGATCAGTCCGGCACGCAGCATCAGTTTGTGGCTGACGATCTCAGCGTCGGAGGGCGCTTCTTTGAGCGTAGACAGAAAGAACTGCGAAGTGCGCATGAGAATATTTTTCGTAAGCTAAAACGCTAATTTTACAAGACGGATCGCTGAAACGCGACTTCAATTGCTACTCCCGTAGGCGGATTGAGAGGCATATTGCCGCACTAACATTGCTGCGTCCTTTCCAAGCCATTTGAAATATGGAAGAATGCATTCAATCCAATAATTTTGCAGGTTCTCAAAATGCTCGACCGCGAAGGCTATCGCCCGAACGTCGGCATCATTCTCTGTAACGCGAAGAACGAGGTTTTCTGGGGCAAGCGTATCCGCGAGCATTCGTGGCAGTTTCCGCAAGGCGGCATCAAGCGGGGGGAAACTCCCGAGCAGGCGATGTTCCGGGAGTTGCACGAAGAGGTCGGCTTGCTGCCCGAGCATGTGAGCATTCTCGGCAGAACCAAAGACTGGTTGCGTTACGATGTGCCGACTCATTGGGTCAAGCGCGAATGGCGCGGCAGTTATAGAGGGCAGAAACAGATATGGTTTCTGCTTCGCCTAACCGGTCGTGATAGCGATGTCTCTCTGCGCGCCAGCGATCATCCGGAGTTTGATGCGTGGCGCTGGAATCATTTCTGGGTCCCACTTGATGCGGTGATCGAGTTCAAGCGCGGCGTCTATGAACAGGCGCTCAATGAACTCGCACGCTTTCTTGACGCGGACCGTCGTCGGTCACGGCTTTCTGGTGAGCAAGGTCACGGTGAGCTTGCATCGGAAGATGCGGATGGCGAGTGGCCCGTTCATTCAGATTCGTCATCTGTTCAGGGTTTGGATTCCGGTGATCAATAATCAGGTTTTCAGATTTCTTTTGGCTTTCGTTCTGGTGGCTGTTTCGGCAAGGGTGCTGGCGGCGGGATTCGATAGCGAATATGAGGAGAAGCAGTGGGAGGAGATCGAGGCGCAGCTTCCCGATTTTCCAAAGCCTGAGAATCTGGATTCTTTTTATGTCAGCGCGACAACCGATAACAAGTTCATGATCGATCGAGATTCCATTTCTATTGGCGCGGATGGCGTGATTCGTTACACGCTTGTTGTGCTGAGCGCGTCGGGGGCGCAAAACGTGAGTTACGACGGCCTGCGCTGCGCTACGGGTGAGCGGCGACTTTATGCCTTTGGCCGTGCGGATAAGAAGTGGTCCAAGGCGCGCAGCAACCAGTGGACAAAGATTCAGGAAAGCACACTGAACCGACATCATGCGGCCTTGTATTTTGAGTATTTCTGTCCTGACGGAATCATTGCTCGCGATGCCGAAGAGGCGCGACTGGCTTTGCGTTCCGGCGGCCACCCGTCAAAAAAGCGCCGCTGATTCAGTGCTCGCTGGCCTGTGCGTTCTTTAGCGGATGTGCGTTTTGCTTAGGATGTTCCCGTGACAGCCGATTATCTTATTGTCGAGTTCGACAAAGCACTGCGCACCGTCTTTGCGAAGGCGTCGACTGCTCGTGATGTGCCGGGGCAGGGCTGTTCGGGATTGCACTTGTCTGTCGAGGAAAAAGCGCAATCGAGTGCGCTGATGCGAATCAACCACGTCGGAGAAATATGTGCGCAGGCGCTTTATCAGGGGCAGGCGCTAACTTCGCGGAGTGCCGAAATTCGGCAAACGCTGGGGCATGCGGCTGCCGAAGAGACCGAGCATCTGGCGTGGACCGAGCAACGTCTCGTTGAATTGGGCGGGCGCAAGAGTCGGCTTAACCCATTGTGGTACTGCGGCGCACTGTCGATGGGGGTCGTCGCCGGGAAATTTGGCGATGCCTGGAGCTTGGGTTTTCTCGCCGAGACCGAGCGGCAGGTCGAAGCGCATCTTGATTTTCATCTGACCAAATTGCCGGCGCTGGATGCAAAGTCCCGTGCGATCGTTGATCAGATGCGGCTTGATGAGATTGCTCATGCCGAGACGGCTGTCCGTCTCGGCGCACGGGAGTTGCCGCTGCCAGTGAAAGTTCTGATGAGGCTAGTGTCGCGCGCGATGACGCTCACCGCATACTACGTCTAGCCTTCGATAATTTCGAAGTCGTGCGTAATTTCAGCGGTTTTGCCGAGCATTATCGAGGCTGAGCAGTACTTGTCTTTTGACAGTTCGATTGCTCGTGCGACGACATCAGGCTTCAAACTCTTGCCGGTGACACGAAAATGAAAGTGAATTTTCGTGAAAATTTTCGGTTCAGTCTCCGCACGCTCGGCTTGCAGGCTTACTTCGCACCCGGTAACGACGTGACGCCCCTTTTTGAGAATCAGCACAACGTCAAAGGCTGTGCAGCCGCCTGTGCCGGCAAGTAGCATTTCCATTGGTCTGGGCGCCAGATTGCGTCCTCCAGCCTCAGACGCTCCATCCATCGCAACGAGGTGGTTGCTTCCCGTTTCTGCCAGAAATGACATTCCATCGCCAGTCCATTTGACCTTGCACTCCATACGTTTCCCTTTCTTTAAAAGGTGCATTTTAGCTGGAAGCGTCGCCAGGCTTGTTGAGTCGGCAAATGGCGCGCTGCAGCAATTTTGGTTGTCAATGGCTCGTTGCTTGGGGTTTTTTACAGTTATGAAATGTGAAAATTATTTACTGTAGTTGTTAGAACGCATTGTAATTGCTGCGCTTTATGTTGTTAAAAAGGTTTTGTTTTGTGGGTGGAAAAATAAATTGATGCAATGCACAAATAATTGTTGACCTTTCTTTTGCCAATGGTTAAAATTTTTTCAAGTTGAGCATCTTGAAGTTTCTGCAGTTCCGTTTTTTATCGTTTGTCTCCTCCACCCTCCTCCTTTGGTGTGGATTTGGCGCGGCTCTAACGAGTCGCGCTTTTTTTTTGGCCGCATCCAAAACAGCGATTGACAAGTGTTGCTGCTTTCCAATAAAATGCGCGGCTTTCCGTGATCTGGCATAAAAGGACGGCGTTTTAAATGAAGACTTTCTCCGCCAAACCGCATGAGGTGAAGCGCGACTGGCTTGTGGTTGATGCCACTGAC
>CAJAHZ010000162.1 GCA_903939665.1 uncultured Pseudomonadota bacterium
CCACTGCTGGTTGAAACGGGCGGCTTTCGCGAACAGGTCGACCGTGTTCTGGTCGTCGACTGTGATGAGGCCGTGCAGATTTCGCGGGTCATGGCGCGTAGCGGTCTGTCGATTGAGGAGCTACAGGCGATCATGTCGGCTCAGGCTTCACGCGCTGCTCGGCGGGCGTCTGCCGACGATCTGCTGCTCAATGATGACGGCAAGGAAGCGCTGCTATTCCAGGTGGAAGTTCTGCACCGGCACTATCTCGCACTGGCCGCTGCCAAACTTAATGCAGACTGTTGAGATTTTGTTGCAAATAGTTCAGAATTAAAACAATTCTCATAATTACGATCCGGCGGCGATGTGATCACTTACGAATATCCCTTCAACGAACGCATACGTACCTTGTTGCGTCTGGAGGATTTGTTCGATAAGGCCACCTACTTCCTGCAGCAGGATGGCGCGCACGAGCATCACGCGGTGCTGCTCACCCTGTTTGAAATTCTTGAGGTGGCTGGCCGCGCCGATCTCAAGATGGATCTGATTCAGGAGCTCGAACGCCAGCGTCAGACCTTACTGGTTTTTCGCAACAACCCCGATATTTCAGAAGAGGCGCTTTCCGGCGCCCTGTACGAAATCGAACAGGCGTCGGCTGCCTTGCTCGGGATGGCCGGCAAGATCGGTCAGTACCTGCGTGAGAACGACTGGCTGATGGGCATCAAGAGTCGTGCCGTGATCCCCGGCGGTGTCTGCGAGTTTGATCTGCCCTCTTATCACTACTGGCTGCATCATGAGCCCGACTATCGCCGCGAAGCGCTGGCCGGATGGCTGAAGCCGCTGCTGCCCTTGCGCGATGGCCTGACCATTGTTTTGCGCTTGTTGCGCGCCAGCGGGCGGTCGGAACATCAAGTGGCCAAAGGCGGCATGTTCCAGTTGATGCTTGGCGGTAGCGGTTCGCAGATGGTGCGTATTTCGCTCACCTTGCACGCGCCCTTCGTCCCCGAGATCAGCGCCAACAAGTACGCGCTGAACATTCGCTTTACCCGCCCGGAAAGCGATCACCGACCGCGTCATTGCGAAGATGACGTCGACTTCGAAATGGTTTTTTGTAATCTGTGATGGTCAAAGCCGCACCTAAAGTTCGCTGCCCGCAATGTGGCGGCGAGTCACTGTGGAGTGGTTCGAACCCATGGCGGCCATTTTGTTCCGAGCGCTGCAAGATGATCGATCTCGGCGCCTGGGCGTCCGAGTCGTATCGCGTGCCGGTGCAGGAAACGGCCGACCCGTTGCAAGAGCCGCCTGCCGCCGAATAGCGGGCAACTAAACGGCGTCAGCCCCAGTCGCGCATCATTGCGATGCCGTGTGCGCCGTTTTTTATCGCAATCGCCAGCATTTCCCGGCGCATGCCGCCCAGTGCGAAAATGGGGATGGGCGAACCGGCCGCCAGTTTTTTGAAACCCGCCCAGCCGATCCCCGGATGTTCCGGATGTGTCGGCGTCGACAGCACGGGGCCGAGCAGGGCATAGTCGAGCCCGAGTTGGGCGGCATGCGCCAGTTCCTGCGCATCGTGGCAGGATGCACCGACCCAGGCAAAGTCGGGCCGCTCGACGCAGTCGCGCAGCGCCGCTGACGAAAGATGAAGGCCGTGCGCATGAATCGCGTGCACCAGCGCGGCATCGTCGTTGACGACAATGATGGCGTCGGTGTGGCGCAGCATCTCCTTGACGGTCTGCGCAAACCAGGCGCGTTCGGGTGGCGAGAGTTCCTTGTCGCGAATCTGAAAGAGGCGAATGCCTTGTTTCAGCCCGTTGGCAACGCGCTTCAGCTCAAAATCTTCGTTGCTTTCTGCCGATTGCGTAATCGCCATCATGCGCGGCAAGGCCAGTGCCTTGAGCACCGGTGCGTTGGCCGGAAGAATCGGTGCGACCTTCGGCGCGACCTGCGCACTTAGCCAAGCGATTGCGCTGTGCTCAAGCGGTGCGGTAACGCCGATCTCGCCGGTCCATTCGGTGACTCGCCAGAAGTTGAGTCGAACGGTGGCATGCGGATAAGTGAACACGCGGGTCAGCCATGGGGCCGCTACGGTCACGGTAATGCCGAGTTCTTCCTGCAGTTCGCGCACCAGTGCTTCGCGCACAGATTCTCCCGGCTCGACCTTGCCACCAGGAAACTCCCAGTAACCCGCATACACTTTGCCTTCAGGGCGCTGGGCCAGCAAAAACTGTTCGCCATCTGCGCTGTCACGCAGCATGACCGCGGCAGCTACTTCGACAATGTCGGTCATTTGCGACGCTTTGTTTTGGTAACTGCTGTTGCGGCTGTGTCGTTGTTATGCGTACCGGCCCAGTCCTTGGCGAACTGCCAAGCGACACGCCCGCTGCGTGAGCCGCGCATCAGTGCCCAGTTAAGTGCTTCCCGCTCCGCTCCGGCAATTTCGGCGGCGCCGCAGCCGAAAGATTTCAGCCAGTGCGCGGCGATATTCAGATAGGCATCCTGATCAAAGGGGTAGAAGGAAATCCACAAGCCGAAGCGTTCCGATAGCGAGATTTTTTCCTCGATTGCTTCGCCGGGGTGAATTTCATCTCCGACGCGTTTGCTTTCGAGGTTCTCCTCGAAATACTCTGGCATCAGATGGCGGCGGTTCGAGGTGGCGTAAATCAGGACGTTTTCCGGGGCGGCTGAAATCGAGCCGTCAAGCACGACCTTGAGCGCCTTGTAGGTAGCATCTCCGGCGTCGAAAGAAAGATCGTCGCAGAAGATGACAAAGCGTTCCGGACGCCCTTCGATCAGGTCGACGATGTCGGGCAAATCGATCAGATCATTCTTGTCGACTTCGATCAGGCGCAGCCCACTTTTTGCATATTCATTGAGCAACGCCTTGATGATCGATGATTTGCCCGAGCCGCGCGCGCCGGTGAGCAGAACGTTGTTGGCCGGGCGACCGCCGACGAATTGGCGCGTATTGGCTTCTATGCGGGATTTCTGTTCGTCGATGTCGCGCAGATCCTTCAGCCGGATGGTCGGCGGATTTTTTACCATCTGTAGATAGCCGGCGCCGCCGCGCTTGCGCCAGCGGAAGGCGTTGGCCGAATGCCAGTCGGGGGTCGGTGACGCGGGGGGCATCAGCGGCTCAAGACGTTCGAGCAGTTTCTCGGCGCGCGCGAGAAAGCTCGCCAGTTGTGGAATCGGGTCGGTCATGGGGAAGGTATACTTCGGCAATCGATGAACTCAACACTCTAGCCAAACCATGCTCAAAAGCAAATCGCCGTGCCTGTTTTTCTCTGCCGCACTCCTGGTCAGCCTTCTCTCCGCTTGCGCTACGCTGAAAGAACCGGCCAAGCAGCCCGCGGAAATGAGTTGTGCGCCGTGTCCGGCCTGTGCCCAGTGCACAGCGCCGGTGACCACGCTGCCGCCCGCCAAGCCGCTGCAACTGGCGCGCTGGAGCGATCTGTCGGGCTGGGGCGATGATGATGTTAGCGTTGCCTGGCCGGCTTTCCTTCAGTCCTGTCGCGTTCTGGTGGGCAAGCCGCAGGGCGCGCTCTGGCGCCCTGCCTGTGATGAAGCAAAAGGCCTCGACGGGAGCGATGCGGCAACGCTGCGCCGCTTTTTTGAATCGCGCTTCGAACCTTACCTGCTGACCAACCCGGATGGCAGCACCAGCGGCATGATTACCGGCTATTACGAGCCCCTGCTGCGCGGTTCGCGTGCGCGCAGCAAGCCGTATCTCCAGCCGGTGCTCGGCGTGCCCGGAGATTTGTTGACGATCGATCTGGGCGATGTCCTGCCCGAGTTGAAGAATATGCGTCTGCGCGGACGCCTGCAGGGCAACAAGGTCATTCCCTATTTTTCACGCGCTGAAATCACGGGGCGGGAAAAGGATTACGCCGACCGCGTTTTGCTCTGGGTCGACGATGCGGTTGAATTGTTCTTCCTGCAGATCCAGGGCTCCGGGCGGGTCAGGCTGCCCGATGGCGGGATGGTGCGCATCGGTTACGCTGATCAGAACGGACACCCCTACCAATCCGTGGGTCGTTTATTGGTTGAGCGTGGCGAGCTGACGTTAGAGCAAGCGTCAATGCAGGGCATCCAGGCTTGGGCCAGGGCTAACCCGGCGAAGCTGAACGACTTGTTGAATGCCAATCCGAGTTATGTGTTCTTTCGTGAATTGACCGCGAAAGGCGCCGAGAACGAAGGCCCGCCCGGTGCGCTCGGTGTGCCGCTGAGTGCTGAACGCAGCATTGCGGTTGACCCTCGGCACGTGCCGCTAGGCGCACCGGTATTCCTCTCGACGACGCAGCCCAATTCGCCGTCACCGTTGCGTCGCCTCGTGCTGGCGCAGGATACGGGCGGGGCCATTCGGGGGGTTGTGCGCGCTGACTTCTTCTGGGGCTTCGGTGCCGAGGCGGGTGCTCAGGCCGGGCGGATGAAACAGTCGGGACAAATGTGGGTCTTGCTGCCGCCCGGTGTCGCCCCAAAATAGCCACGGCGCAATGCTTTGGTGCGCACCGTTCCATGATGGTGCCTGACGGTAGGTGAATGCACCGTTGCGGTGCGTCTGTCGCTTGATGCCTATGGCAAGTCATTGAAATATCGGCGTTGCCGAGTGTGGAATGCTTCTTGCGCTATGGCTCGGATTCGATTTTCAGGAGGCGCCATGGAAGCACTCAAGTCTGGTAGTGACGTTCTTTTTATTCTACTTGGCGCCATTATGGTGCTGGCCATGCACGCGGGCTTTGCGTTTCTTGAGCTCGGCACCGTGCGTAAAAAGAATCAGGTCAATGCACTGGTCAAAATCCTCACCGATTTTTGCGTATCGACCATCGCCTATTTTTTCGTCGGTTACAGCGTCGCCTATGGCATCAATTTTTTCTCCGGCGCCGAAACGCTGATGCAGAAAAACGGTTTCGAACTGACCAAGTTCTTCTTCCTGCTCACCTTCGCTGCAGCCATTCCAGCCATCGTTTCGGGCGGAATTGCCGAGCGCGCCAAGTTCAATCCGCAACTCATCGCGACCTTCCTGATCGTCGGTTTCGTCTATCCCTTCTTCGAAGGCATTGCCTGGAATCAGGCCTTTGGCATTCAGGCATGGCTGAAGGCAAGCTTCGGCGAGGAGTTTCATGACTTCGCCGGCTCCGTCGTGGTGCACGCCATGGGCGGCTGGATTGCGCTGCCGGCGGTGCTGCTGCTTGGCGCGCGGCACGGACGCTATACCAAGGAAGGGCGCATTTCGGCGCACCCGCCGTCATCCATTCCTTTTTTGGCATTGGGTGCGTGGATTCTCATGGTCGGCTGGTTCGGCTTCAACGTGATGAGCGCGCAAACGCTCGACAAGGTATCCGGGTTGGTGGCGATCAATTCCCTGATGGCCATGGTCGGGGGCACGCTGGTGGCACTGTTGCTCGGCAAAAACGATCCGGGTTTTGTTCATAACGGCCCGCTCGCCGGCCTGGTTGCCGTTTGCGCCGGTTCCGACGTGATGCACCCCATGGGCGCGCTGGTGGTGGGGGGCGTGGCTGGCGGGCTGTTCGTCGTCATGTTCACGCTGACCCAGAATCGCTGGAAAATCGATGACGTGCTCGGTGTCTGGCCGTTGCACGGTTTGTGCGGTACCTGGGGCGGCATTGCCGCCGGTATTTTTGGCAGCCAGGCACTGGGCGGCGCCGGCGGCGTGGCATTTATGCCGCAACTGATCATGACCGCGTTGGCGATTGTTGTCGCGCTGCTTGGCAGCTTCGTCGTGTATCGCGTGCTGAAGATGACGCTGGGACTTCGTCTCGACCAGGAGCAGGAATACGACGGTGCGGATATTTCAATACATCGCATTACCGCAACGCCGGAGCGCGAGCCGAACTGGTGATTTTTGATCGCAAGAAATAAAGATTGTTGAAGGCATCGAGAATTGAAAAGGCCCAAGGAAACCTTGGGCCTTTTCAATTTTGCAGAGCAGGGTTATTTGTCCGATGGCGTTTGCATCAGCTTTTGCTCGATTCTGGCGACCGGAACGGCGCCGGGAAGCCGTTCGCCGTCGGCGAAGAAGATGGTCGGGGTGCCGTTGATGGCTAGTTTTCGACCGGCTTCGACGGTTTTCTGAACGGCGGTTGTGTCGCAATCGCCTTTGCCGCTCGGCGCCTTGCCGTCGACCATCCAGTCGTTCCATGCCTTGGCTTTGTCGGCAGCGCACCAGATCTGTTTTGATTTCTCAAGGGAGTCAGGCGAGAGGATCGGGTAGAGGAAGGTGTAGATGGTCACGTTGTCGAGTTTGGCCATGTCTTTCGCCAGCTTCTTGCAGTAGCCGCAGTTGGGGTCTTCAAACGTGGCAAAGGCCCGCTTGCCATCGCCCCGTACCTGCTTGACCGCGAGTTCGAGCGGCAGGTCCGAGAACTTGATCGCGGTTAGCTTCTGCATGCGTTCATCGGTGATGTTCTTCATTGTCTTGCCGTCGATCAGCGTGCCGATCATCAGTGCCGATACTTTGTCGTCGGTGTAGATGATCTGGCCATCGGCGTAGACTTCATAAAGGCCGAGGTAAGAGGTTTTTGTGACGCTGCTTACCTTGCCGCCCAGTTTGGCTTCTACGGCCTTTTTGACACTGGCTTCATCGGCAATGGCCGGAAGGCAAAAGCTTGCGGCCAGTGCCAGCGGCAGTAATTTTTTGAACATGCGATTCTCCGTTGAGTGCGTTGCTGCGGTGTTGCGTTGATAGTGTTGGTTCAAAAGGCGCCGAGCGCATAGCGCACGAGCAGATTTTTTAAGACCGGCAAAGCATTGGTCAAGTTCATTCCGATATTGCGTAGCGGTTTGAGCCCAGGCAGGTTTTCACGGAACAGTCGTCGTAGTGTGTGCGTTGTCGTCTGCATCAGCAAGGTTTCTTCGCGCCGTGCTCGCTGGTAGCGGCGCAGCAGGCGTTCGTCGCCGATGTCCTGCCATTCGGGCGTGGCCGCGAGCAGGTCAGCCAGCGCTTTCGCATCCTGGTAGCCGAGGTTGATACCGTGTCCGGAAAGCGGGTGAATGCCGTGCGCCGCATCGCCAATCAGGGCGAGTCTGGGCGCGACCGTGCGCGGCACGCGCATCAGGCGCAGCGGAAACGCGGCCGCTGGGGAGAGTGGTTTGAGTTTGCCCAGTTCGTGGCCGCCCGCCGCGCTCACCCGGCGGCAGAGTTCGTCCGCGGGTAGCGCCAGCAGTTCTTTTGCATGATTGTCCGGTGTCGACCAGACGATCGAGATGCGATTGCCCGGCAAGGGCAGCCATGCCAGTACGCCATCATCCCGGAACCATTGGCGGGCAATGCCGCGATGCGGTCGGTCGCTTTCGAAATTGGCGACCAGCCCCATTTCGCCATAAGGCGTGTTGATCGCCGGCAAGCCGGCTTTGTCGCGCACCCAGGAGTCGCGGCCGTCGGCGCCGACCAACAGCTTGGCGGACAGTGTCTTGCCGTCGCTCAAGGTCAGTAGGGCGGCCTCGTCGCGCATCTCGATAGCGCTCGGCGAGGCCGGGCAGAGTAGCGTGAGATTGCCTTGGCGCTTCACGCTTTCCCATAACTCGCAGGCCATCAGCGATGATTCAAGAATCCAGCCAAGTTGAGTTACGCCGCTTTCATACGCGGAGAAATCGAGTTGTGCGCCGCCGTCGCCCAGGATTTTCATCGCGTGAATCGGGGCGATGCGTTCGCTGTCGAGGTGTTTCCAGGTGCCGATTTTCTGCAGAAAATCAGCATTCGCCGGGCTGATCGCATAGACACGCGGATCCCAGCCATCGGCGCGGGTTGGCGCGCGATTTTCCACGAGAGCGATCTTGAGGCGCGTATCGCGCAGGGCGCAGGCCAATGACAACCCGGCCAGGCCGCCGCCGACAATGACGACGTCGAATGCTGCGACTTGCATGTTAGTGCCAGCTTTGGTTGATGGTAAAACTCCGTTAAGCCGCGATTGTGCCTTGCAGCGCAGGCGTTTTACAAGCACGGCAGCGCATGTTAGAAGTTGCCTGGTATGAATCCGACCCCAGCCCCCCCTCTTTTCAGCTATTTCCCGGCAATTGTCTGCACCGTGTGCGATTCGCCGATCGACGCGCTGGTTGCGCTTTGCGTGCCAAGAGATGAGGCCATGGACCTGGTGGCCGCTTCGTGGGGGAAGGATGGCGCGGCGTGTATCGTCGCGACGCTGGAGGGTGGTCGACCGGTCGCCGTGCTGCCCACGCCGGAAGGGCGCTGGGCGGCGTGCAATGCGTTTCTGGACTCGCTCGCGGCTACCCCGGAGGAGGCAAGTCGCAGGCTTAAGAAGCTGCTCAAGCGAGGGCGTGTTGGGTATGTCGGGTGTCTGCAGCGCAAACCGATCGCGCCGTAAACCAAAACGGCCCGCATCGCTGCGGGCCGTTGGAATACTGGTGGGATGGGCAGGATCGAACGGCCGACCTGTGGGTTAGTAAGGCTTAACAAAACTATACGCAGCAAGCTTTCTGGAATATAGTGGCCTTAACGGGCTAGCACGAAAATGCACTCAATTTGATAGCCCGGTGCTAGCCCGATATAGAACGGGGGCGTCATGAACGAGATTGAATTCGGCAAAGTCGCAATAAAGGCACTGCCAAGCGCCGAAGCCGGGAAGCGAGTTACTTGGTACGACACCAAGACGCCAAAGCTGGCCTTGCGCGTTACGGCAAGCGGCTTCAAGACGTTTTATGTAGTGAAGCGGGCAGGGGGAGAAATGGTCTGGCTAAAACTTGGCACTTTCCCCGATATGACTGTCGAACAGGCCCGCAATGGTGCATTAACAGCGCTGTCGGCTTTTGCCAACAATGAAAACCCCGCCGAAGTCAGACGCCCAAGAAAGGCAAAACCGACCTTTGCCGAACTATTCACCGAATACGGTGAGCGGCACGGCAGCAAAAAAAAGTCGTGGCGTACCGACCAAAGTAATTTCAAAAAACATCTGCAAAGTCTTGCCCCCTTGAAGCTAAGCACAATCAAGCGCGAGGCGGTATCACGCATCCTGTCTGATCTGGAGAGGGCTGGGTATGCAAACGCGACGCTGAACAACGTCCGGGCGTTGGTATCAAGCATATTCGGGCGGGCGATTGAATGGGGGTATGCCACAGCTAACCCGGTGGTTGGCACCAAGACCCGCGTCAAGGTCAAGCGTGATCGTTTCCTACAGTCCGACGAATTGCCACGCTTCTTTCAAGCGGTGGCCGACGAAGCGAACGTAACCATGCGTGACTACATCTTGTTGGCGCTGCTGACCGGCGCACGGCGTGCCAACTTGCTGGCGATGTGCTGGCCTGAAATCAATCTGAACGAGGCTGTCTGGCGTATCCCGGTAACGAAGAACGGCACCCCGCAAAACGTGACGCTATCGCCTGAGGCCGTAACAATTCTGACGGCACGCAAGGAAGCCGCCGAAAAAGGTGCCGTATTCGTCTTTCCCGGTCACGGTGCAAGCGGTCACATGGAAGAGCCGAAGAAGGGCGTCATTCGCATCATGGAACGGGCCGGCATTCCCTACGGCAGAAGCACCCCGAACGGGGTAACCCTGCACGACCTACGGCGCACACTCGGAAGCTGGCAGGCCAAAACGGGCGCATCGCTGGCAATCAT
Source organism: uncultured Pseudomonadota bacterium (assembly GCA_903939665.1). Classification (GTDB taxonomy): domain Bacteria; phylum Pseudomonadota; class Gammaproteobacteria; order Burkholderiales; family Rhodocyclaceae; genus CAJBIL01. The sequence continues at coordinate 9,572 of CAJAHZ010000162.1, forward strand.
CGGCAAGAGCTTGAACCGCCAAAGCCAGCAGGCCACCATGATTTATGCACGCCTTGACCTTGACCCGGTGCGCCAGTCCGTCAATACCGCGACCAGCGCAATGATGGAAGCGGCAGGATTGAAGCCCGTGGCGGAAGTCACACCGATCAGAGAAGGAATTCAACATGCCTGAAATCTCACGGTTTTTCGGTATCATTATTTACATGAACTGGCGCGAACATCCGCCCATTCACTTTCATGCGGTCTATGCCGAGCATGAAGCCCTGATAACACTAGATGGCAAGGTGTATTCAGGATCGTTGCCGGGGCGGGCGTTGTCGCTGGTGCGTGAATGGCTGGCGCTGCATCGTGATGACATTGCCGCTGACTGGGCGCTTGCGATGGCAAGGCAACCTTTGAACCCCATTGATCCTTTGGAGTGATCCTCATGATTTTGCACACGACTGAAGTAACCCCGCTGCCCGGCTATCGCCTGCGCCTGCGCTTCAATAATGGCGAGGTGGGAGAGGTTGATCTTTCCAATGAACTTGATGGCGAAGTGTTCGAGCCGCTACGCGACCCAGTGCAGTTCGCTACGGCCAAGCAACACCCGGTAATGAAAACCGTGTCATGGGCGAACGGAGCCGACCTAGCGCCGGAGTTTCTGATTGACTTGCTGCACGAACAGAAGCAGCGCGCAGCATAACGTTTTGCTGCGCCTAGGCCTTGAGCCTGTTTGGGCCAGCTTGGCTGGCAGTGCTGGCTCGGTGCTTCCGACACTGTTGCAGAAAGTATGGGGAATGCCCTGTCGGTGACACGGTTTCCAGCAATTAATTCGGAGGCGCTGCACCTTGTTTTCTTTACAGCTAGTGCTAGCCCGATGCTAGCCCGTGCTATAAACAAAAGCGGCCTGCATCATTGCAGGCCGCTGTAATACTGGTGGTGATGGGCAGGATCGAACTGCCGACCTGTGGGTTATGAATCCACCGCTCTAACCATCTGAGCTACATCACCATGTAGGGCGCGAGATTATAAGGTTGCGGACGGTTGCTGGTCAAGTTTTGTGGTAACACAAGGTGCGCAAGCTTGTCTATAATGCGGCTATGCCACTACCCGCGTCCCTTATATCCTCGATCGTCAGCGCTATTATTGAAGCAGCGACGGCGGATCCTGCGTCAAGCATGGCGCGCTACGAGGTTTATGCAATAAACCGTACATTGCCGCCTGAAGCCAAGCTGGGCGTGATGCTGCCCCCTCCGGGGAACGGGCTTGTGGTCATTGACGGGCAGACCATGCCGCTGGCGCCAACGGTGCAGTTCCGGAGTCAGCAAAACCTTATCGTCGTGCCGATGAGCATCGAGGATACGAAGAATGTTGTTTACCTCACCAATGCATCCGGCGCGGTTTTCCGCGTCTGGATGATCAGCCCGGCCGAGCTTTCGGCACATCCAGACAACTGATAAAGAAATATGGTTAAAAAATTGTTCATCCGCACCTTCGGGTGCCAGATGAATGAGTACGATTCGGACAAAATGGCCGATGTGCTCGGTGCTTCCGAAGAGATCGTCAAGACAGATAACCCCGAAGAAGCCGATATCATTCTCTTCAATACATGCTCTGTGCGCGAGAAGGCGCAGGAGCGGGTTTTTCATGACCTCGGCCGTGTCCGGCTGCTCAAGAAAGCCAAGCCCGATCTGGTGATCGGTGTTGGCGGTTGTGTGGCAAGCCAGGAAGGCGCGGCGATTGTTTCCCGGGCGCCTTATGTCGACATCGTTTTTGGCCCGCAGACACTGCACCGCCTGCCGCAGCTGATTGCCGACCGACGCCGCACGGGCAAGTCGCAGGTGGATATTTCTTTCCCGGAAATCGAAAAGTTCGACAATATGCCGCCGGCCAAAGTCGATGGCGCTTCAGCTTTTGTCTCGATCATGGAGGGGTGCAGCAAGTTTTGCACCTTCTGCATCGTCCCTTATACGCGTGGCGAAGAGGTTTCGCGTCCGTTTGATGACATTCTTACGGAAGTGGCCGGCCTTGCTGCGCAGGGCGTCAAGGAAGTCACACTGCTTGGGCAGAACGTGAATGCTTACCGTGGGGCCATGGCGTCGGGCGACGAGAAGGCGGATCTGGCCTTGGTCATTGAATATATCGCCGAGATCCCCGGCATTGAGCGCATCCGCTACACGACTTCGCATCCGCGCGAGTTGTCGCAGCGTTTGATCGATATCTACGCCACCGTGCCGAAGCTGGTTTCGCATCTGCACCTGCCGGTGCAGTCGGGCTCCGATCGCGTGCTGGCGGCGATGAAGCGCGGCTACACGGCCATTGAATACAAGAGCCTGGTGCGCAAGCTGCGCGCCGTTCGTCCTGATCTGTCCTTATCTTCCGATTTTATCGTGGGCTTTCCCGGCGAGACGGCGGAGGATTTCGAAAGGACGATGAAGCTGATCGATGATGTCGGCTTTGATGCTTCGTTCTCTTTCATGTATAGCTCGCGCCCCGGTACCCCGGCAGCCGAACTGGTTGACGAGACGCCGCAGGAACTCAAGCTGGAACGCCTGCAGCGTCTGCAAAAACGCATCGATGAACTGGCGCAGGCGGTTTCCGTGGCGATGGTCGGTTCGGTGCAGCGTTTGCTGGTCGAAGGACTCTCGCGGAAGGATGAGTCCGAGCTTGCCGGACGCACGGATAATAATCGCGTCGTAAATTTCGTTGGAAATCCACGGCTGATTCACAGTTTTGTCGACGTGCGCATCACTGCTGCCTTGCCACATTCGCTGCGCGGCGAAATCCTTACCCGAGCGCTATGAGCGAAAAATCCGCTGTCGTGAAGCGTCGCGCGATGGAGTTGTTTCTGTCGCCGGTCAACAACACGCAGCTTGCCAATCTGTGCGGCGCGCTTGACGAAAACCTGCGCCAGATCGAAACGGCACTTGATGTTTCGATCGCTAGGCGCGGCGAACGCTTTACGCTGCGCGGGGACGCAGCACAGACGGCGCGGGCCTCCGAAGCATTGCAGCAGTTTTATGCGCAGGCCAAAGACATTCTTTCGGTTGATGAAATCCAGCTTGGGCTGATCGAGCTATTGAATCGCCCCGCGCGAAACATTTCACCCGGGGCGGGCGCATCGCCAGCGCTGATGACGCGCAAGACCGAGTTGCATGGCCGCACACCGCGCCAGATCGAGTATCTCAAGGCAATTCAGGAGCACGACATCACGTTCGGCACCGGGCCGGCCGGTACCGGGAAGACTTATCTAGCGGTTGCTTCGGCGGTCGACGCCTTTGAGCGCGAACTGGTGCAGCGCATCGTTTTGACGCGCCCAGCCGTCGAAGCAGGCGAGCGGCTTGGTTTTTTGCCGGGCGATCTGGCGCAGAAGGTTGATCCCTATCTGCGTCCCCTGTACGACGCGCTTTACGATCTGATGGGTTTTGAGAAGGTGGCCAAGCTCTTCGAGCGCGGCGCCATTGAAATCGCCCCGCTTGCCTACATGCGTGGCCGTACGCTGAACCACGCCTTCATTATTCTCGACGAGGCGCAGAACACGACGCCCGAGCAGATGAAAATGTTCCTGACGCGCATCGGCATTGGCGCCAAGGCCGTGGTGACCGGCGACGTGACGCAGATCGACCTGCAGCGCGGGCAGAAGAGCGGCCTGATCGAGGCGCGCCAGATTCTCAAGGAAGTGCGCGGTATCGCTTTTACAGAATTCCTCAAGGAAGACGTCGTTCGCCATCCGCTGGTCGCGCGCATCGTTTCGGCCTACGAGGCGCACACTGCCGCATTGGATGCACAACATGCCGCCAAATAAGCGTCTCAACCTCAGCGTGCAATATGCCTGCGACAAAGCGGGCTTGCCCTTGCGCCCGCAGATACGCGCCTGGGCGCGTGCGGCGCTGAATGTGGATGGCAAGCGGGGTGGGCAGGTTACCGTGCGCTTTGTCGATGCGGAGGAGGGGCGATTGCTCAATAACGATTATCGGGGGAAGGATTACGCGACCAACGTGCTTTCTTTTTCGTACGAAGTGTCGCCGGTCGTCTGTGGTGATCTGGTCGTCTGCGCCGAGGTTGTTGCGCGGGAAGCTGCCGAGCAGGGCAAGCCGCTGGCGTCGCATTACGCCCATCTGATCGTGCATGGTATGCTGCACCTGCAGGATTATGACCATGAGGCTGGCGAAGAAGAAGCGCTACGCATGGAAGGTCAGGAGCGTGTGATTCTCGCGGCGCTCGGTTACCCGGACCCTTATGCGGGTGAGGGGTGATGCGTAAGCGACGACTTTTCTGGTCGTCGCTTACGCCTCGTTCCTTGTATCGTGAATATGGATAGTCCCTCTGGCACCAAGCCTGGTTTTTTTGAACGACTCTCGTCTCTCCTCCTGCGCGAGCCGGAGGACCGCGAGCAACTCATGCAGTTGCTGCATTCCGCCTATGAGCGCAATCTGCTTGATGCGGATGCGCTGACCATTACCGAAGGCGCGCTTGCCGCGTCTGAAATCAGCGTGCGCGATGTCATGGTGCCGCGCTCCCAGATGGATGTCGTCGATATCGACGACCCGCTCGACGAAATCGTCGCTTACGTTAACCAGACCGCTCACTCGCGCTTTCCCGTAATTGACGGCAGTCGCGACAATGTTGTCGGCATTTTGCTCGCCAAGGATTTGCTGCGCATGCAGACCGAGGCCGATTTCAGCCTGCGCGACTGGCTGCGCCCCGCTGTTTTTATCCCCGAGTCGAAACGACTGAACGTGCTGCTCCGCGAGTTCCGCGTTTCGCGCAATCACATGGCGGTCGTCGTCGATGAGTACGCTGGCGTTTGCGGTGTGGTGACGATTGAGGATGTGCTCGAACAGATCGTCGGCGACATCGAGGATGAATACGATTTCGATGAGGCTGACGACAACATTCAGCTTGATCATGCGGGCCGTTACCGGATCAAGGCACAAACCGAAATTGCCGATTTCAACGCCGCGCTGGGTACTCGCTTCAGCGATGAGGCGTTCGATACCGTCGGAGGCCTGATCCTGCATAGCCTCGGCCGTGTTCCGAAGCGCAACGAAGTTGTCGAGATCGACGGAACCTCATTCCAGGTGCTGCGCGCCGACAGTCGTCGCCTCTACACACTGCTCGTCACCAACCCGCAAGATGCGGGCGCCCCGGCTTAAGGCTGTTCCTCTTCGTCTGCTCGGTGCCTTGTTGCTCGGCGCTGCGAGCGTTCTCGCCTATGCGCCGCTTGGCTGGTTTCCGCTGATCTGGCTTGTGCTGTGTGGCTGGTTTGGCCTGCTTGGCGCGTGCGCTACCGTCCGCGAGGGGGCTCGGGTCGGTGCCGCATTCGGTTTCGGCATGTTCATTGCCGGCGTTTCCTGGGTTTATGTCAGCCTGAGCGTTTTCGGCGGCATGCCGGCACCCATGGCGGGCTTGGCTACCTTCCTTTTTTGCGCGGTTCTCGCCATCTTTCCGGCCATCGTCGGCGCACTTTTCGTTCGCTTTTCGCCGGCGGCGTGGCTGCCGCGCGCGCTGTTTTTCGCGGCGCTATGGGTGCTTGCGGAATGGCTGCGCGGCTGGGTTCTGACCGGGTTTCCCTGGCTTGCCATTGGCTATTCGCAAACGCCACCGAGCCCGCTGGCAGGCTTTGCGCCGGTGCTCGGCGTTTATGGCGTTTCGCTTGTCTGCGCCTTGCTTGCCGCGCTGATTTATGAGGTTTTCAAACGCTGGTTGTCGGCGAAATCGTGCCCTGTGCCGGGCCGCTTGAGTTGGCTGCGCTGGTGTCCCGCCTTGCCTCTGCTGTCGGTCGCCTTGCTCGTTGCTGCTGGCGCTTTGTTGCGCGATGTGCTCTGGGTCGAGCCGCAAGGGGAGCCGGTTTCGGTGGCTTTGTTGCAAGGAAATATTCCGCAAGACTTGAAGTGGCGTCCAGAGAAATTTTCAGACTCCCTGCTCACCTATTACCGCCTTGCCCAGGCGCATCCGGCGCAACTGACCGTGCTGCCGGAAACAGCGCTGCCAGCCTTCCTTGACCAAGTGCCGCGTGAGTATCTTGACGAATTGAAGAAGCTTGCCGTGCGGCAAAAAGGGGATTTGCTGTTTGGCATTGCGCTTGGCGATGCAGAGAGTGGCGGACAGCGTTATGCCAATGGCGCGGTCAGTATCGGCACCTCAGCGCAACAGCGGTACAGCAAGTCCCATCTGGTTCCGTTCGGTGAGTTCATCCCGACGGGTTTTGCCTGGTTTCTGAGCATGGCGCATATCCCGATGTCCGACTTTACTCCCGGCGCGGCGAAGCAGCCGCCGCTGAATATTGCCGGGCAGAAAGTGGCGGTGAATATCTGCTACGAGGACGCGTTTGGTGAGGAAATCATCCGGGCGTTGCCCGAGGCGACCTTGCTTGTCAATCTCTCCAACGTCGCCTGGTTTGGCGACTCACTGGCGCCGGCGCAGCACCTGCAGATTGCCCGGATGCGTGCGCTTGAAAGCGGCCGGATGATGCTGCGCGCCACCAACACCGGGATGACGGCAATTATCAGGGTAGATGGTGCCGTACAGGCGGTGTTGCCGCCTTTTACCCGCGATGCGCTGGTCGGCGAGGTGCGCGGCTACACGGGAACGACGCCGTTTGTGCGCTGGGGTAACTGGCCGGTGATTTCGTTTGCACTGCTGCTGGTCGCGTTATTGTCGCGACGCAAGGCTTGAGTCGGGCTGGCCGCCCAGTGGCGGAGATAATTGGTGATCCAGCCGCATGCCGTCCACGGTCGTTAGCAGCATGTCTGGTTCTATCGACCATGGCGCGCCACAATCGAGCAGATCAAGTCGCGCTTTCGACAGATTGAATTCTGAAATCCAGCCGCCACTGCCGATCTGAGCAAGTTTGGGCGCGACGTTATCAACCGAGTGCGCCATGCCATCGAGATCCCATCCCGTCTGCCGCAGTAGTTTGAAGGCGATGGCATCGGCCTCGTCAATCTGATCCTGCCGGTAGGCCGATTGCAGTACGCGCGTGCCAACGAGCGACGCGGCGGATGTGGTTGCGGCGACCGAGGTGGTGGCAGGAAGCGCTGCCGCCGCGCCACGAATGATGTTCGCCATCGGGAAGAGAAGTTGGGCAACGACCGACACTGCGATCGATAGTCCGGTATTTTCCTGATGATGGCGCCCGATGACGTGGCCCATTTCACGCGCGACAATGAAATTGAGGGCCGCTTCATCCAGGCCCAGTTCACTCAGGCGGCTAAAAATGACGACGCTTCCCTTTGCATTCGATAGCGTGCCGAGCTCCACCTTGGTGGGCACCGAAAATTCGAAGCGCGGGACGCGCTGGTCAAGGTCCGGATAGGCCGCATAGGCTGCTCTGGAAAGTCTTGCGCCGGCCTCTCCGACCTGCTGGCGGAACGCCGCGATGGCTGCGCAATCATCGCCGACGCATTCCTTGTCGACCGCGAGGACCAGACGGGCGCGCAAGTCGAAATCGGAATAGATTGCACCGATCTCGTCCGATGCCACCAGTTGCTTCCGCCCATTGTCCGACGTGGCGCAGCCAGCCAGCAAAAGGATCAGAAGAATGAATGGGGTACGGGTCATAGATGGGCAGGAAATAGGCGTGGTCAGCCCGTCCGGGAAAAGTCAAGAAGCCCAGATTGATCCGACTGACGGTCGGTGTCAAGTCCGGGGATCGTCCAAAAAATTCGTGAGGGAAAGTGACCGGCTGTTATGCGCTCGCCAAAGCGGGTTCTTGCCGCGCTCAAAACCAAGTAAAATCAGTTTTTTTAGCATTCACGAAGCCTGTCCATGCCTACGTTTCAGGAAGTCATCCTGCGTCTCCAGAATTTCTGGGACAAGCAGGGTTGCGCGCTGCTCCAGCCTTACGATATTGAAGTCGGAGCCGGCACCTTTCATACCGCGACGTTTCTGCGCGCAATCGGCCCCGAGCCGTGGAGTGCCGCCTACGTGCAGCCTTCGCGGCGCCCCAAGGACGGTCGCTACGGCGAGAACCCGAACCGTCTGCAGCATTACTACCAGTATCAAGTGGTGCTCAAGCCTTCGCCAGCCAATATTCAGGAGTTGTACCTCGACTCGTTACGTGCGCTGGGCATCAACACTGCCGAACACGACATCCGCTTCGTCGAGGACGACTGGGAAAGCCCGACGCTTGGCGCTTGGGGTCTGGGCTGGGAAGTTTGGCTTGACGGCATGGAAGTCACGCAGTTCACCTACTTCCAGGAGGTCGGCTCGCTGACCTGCAAGCCGGTGCTTGGCGAAATCACCTACGGCCTTGAGCGACTGGCGATGTATCTGCAGGGCGTCGAGAACGTCTATGACCTCGTCTGGGCCGAAGGTCCGGGCTACCGCATCACGTACGGCGACGTCTATCACCAGAACGAAGTCGAGCAGTCGAAATACAACTTTGAGCACTCCAACGTCGAGATGCTCTTCCGCCATTTCACCGACCACGAATCCGAAGCCAAGCGCCTGATGGGATTGAACCTCGCGCTGCCCGCCTTTGAGCAGGTGATGAAGTGCTCACACTGCTTCAACATGCTCGACGCGCATGGCGCCATTTCGGTGACCGAGCGTGCTGCCTACATCGGACGCGTGCGTGCGCTGGCGCGCGAAGTGGCGCAGGCCTACTACAACTCCCGCGAAGCGCTCGGTTTTCCGATGTGCAAGGGCAGCAACGGGGAGGGCAAATAACATGAACGCCACACTGCTTGTCGAACTGCTCACCGAAGAGCTGCCACCCAAGGCACTGTCGCGTCTGGGCGAAGTGTTTGCAGCGCAGATTCACGCGGGTCTGTCTGATCGCAATCTGGTCGCCGCCGGAGATAATTACAAATGGTTTGCCACGCCGCGCCGTCTGGCTATTCAGGTGCCGGGCGTGCTTGCCGTGGCACCGGATGCCACTGCTTTTGAAAAGATCATGCCGGTTGCCGTTGCGCTCAATGCCGACGGGCAGCCGACGCCGGCGTTGCTCAAGAAGCTCGAGGCCAAGGGGATTCCGCTTGCCGAGATC